>DLGS01000249.1 GCA_002482815.1 Bacteroidetes bacterium UBA7688 | reverse complement strand
GCTTTTTCTCTGAGGTTATACCTGAACTTTTGCCTTGGTTTTCGTTTTCACTTTGACAAGAAAAAAGTAGAAAACTAAGTAACCCCATTGTATACGATCTTTTCATTGCTAAATATTTATAGGTTCTATTCGTTTAATATTCTCATTGATAAACAGTGTAAGGACATTTTCGCATTCCCTCTGCTTAGTTTGATTTTGCAGGTTCGCAGACATCCAGTGTAACCAGCCTTGCATAAAATGAAATAGAAATTGCTCGAATTCCTTCGGAATAATTGTAGTGTGCTCTACCAGATCATTTAATTTATTGATTTCTCCGATATTCTTATTTTCTTTTTCTTCTATGGTGTTAAGCTCGGCATTCAGCTTATCAATATTTCCTTCTGTACTTTTTATTTCTTCTTCAATATTTTTAATTGCCAATCTCACTTTATCCAATTTCTCATGAGCCTCCATTATGAAGTCGAAAACAAAACCCCAAATAAGATAAACAACAAAACCTGCAAATATGATTAACCAAAAATTGATTGATTGAAATGCCATGTGCATTGAATAGTCAGGA
This sequence comes from Bacteroidetes bacterium UBA7688, assembly GCA_002482815.1. GTDB lineage: Bacteria > Bacteroidota > Bacteroidia > Chitinophagales > Chitinophagaceae > Rurimicrobium. The sequence continues at coordinate 6,603 of DLGS01000249.1, read as the reverse complement.
ATATTCTGGAAGCTGTTAGACTTTTTAATATTGTAGATTTTTTCGCATATTTCATAAGCAATGATCATGTCAAATATGAATGTCAGTAAAACGAGAGAGCCTATAAAGAGAATTTTTTTAGCGCCTTTTTTTTCTTGATTTTTATGGATGAGGAAACCAAGACCCAGAAAAACTGCGGGAATAGTTACGATTAGTACTAATTCAGTAATACCATTATTATAAGCATTAGACAATGCATTCGGGTCAAATATTGAACTGGCTAGTCCTGTTTCCGACATCTCGAATATTTTAAAAAATGAAGAATAGGATGCAGAACTGTAGAATATAAAAAGATAGACTGTCAGGAAGACAAGAATAGTAAATCCAATATAGAAGCTTGCCTTCCCGGATTTATCGCCAGTCAAGCGCTCTGGATTGGATCGGATTTCCAAAATGTCTTTTCGTAGCTTCTCTATCTTAGTATTGCAACCATTGATTTCATCAACTTTTATCCTCTCCCTCCTTTTTACAAAACCATCATTCTCTGATCGGATTTCGTGAAGTTTTAGTCGATAAGGCTTTTTTAATTCGGCTTGTTTTAAAACATCATCGGTCACTTTTTTCTTATGATCCATATATATCCTGTTAAGGCATATAGATAAACCTATTGAAGATCCATTTGCAGATTTTGCACTATTAAACCCAAATCGTTCAACAGTAACATTTTCATTATGAAGAAGACTATTTTCACTTTGGAAAACTTCAGTATTTTCAGATAAGGGAATATCTGCTTTTGAACCGTTTAGCGGATTTTCAACTTGCTTTTTTAGTTTAAAAAGCCCTTTGGGTATAACTCTGATGGCCATATTAATTGACGTTTTCATTAATTAGAAATAAAAGATTAGATAACTCCATATTCTCTTTTGCAGATACCAGCAAAAATTCTGCAATACCGGATATATTATCTTCTTCAAAACCAAATCGCCTGCAAAACAATTCAAGTGTATGCCGTTCACCCGAATCAACAATTCCGTCAGCCAGAATAATTTTTGCAAAATCGTACAGGTAGCTGATTTTCTCGTCCAATGTATCCGGAAGTGTAAATTTTATTTTATCTGGGTGCAAAATGATAACATCTATTTCAGATGGCTCAATACCTTTTTCCTCCCCGATTCTATATAGCGTTTCTAATTCAATTGTATCAATTTGAGCATCTGCTAATGCAATTGAATAAAGATTAAGAAAATGGCTTTGTAAGTCCTTAGTCATAATTTTTATTAGTTGAGATTTTTATTTGGTTTAGTAATGTGTCAGAATTCGGAATTCGATTTACTATTTTTGTAAAAGCAAATCGGTGATTGATGATTTATATCTATTCACTATGTTCCCGTTCGTCGTAATCCAATATCTCCAGGCGTTCTTCTGATACTACGTATTTTAGTTGACCCCTTGTGCCCATGGAAAGATTGCTTAAGAATGCTGATCGTAACCCCATTACCCGATATAAAGGAGTAATCTCATTTTGAGCAATGTATTTTAATGTGCTGCCTTTTTCGTGGAGTACAGAAAGTCCAAGGGCAGCATCGGTCAGCGTTAATTTGCCTGTGCCTATATTTGCACTTGCCTTCAGTTCCAATATCCCGTTGCTGCTGTTTGAGATGATGATTGTTGCATTATCTGCTTCAATGAGTTCTGTAACAATTACCCAGTCTTTATCCCAATTGCCCAGCTCGTATTTTTCAAGAACTGCAAGCTCTATTTCTGCAAGGTTGATTAACTGGCATACCTGGTGATTACTTGTTTGAAATACGATACTATTGTCTCCTTTGAAATCAAAACTGAAACCTGCATCTGCAGTTGTGAATGCACTTCCGGTTGCCGGTACTGTTCCTTTTAATTTCGTTTTAATGGTTACGCTACTATGTGATGTATAATCCATGGCTGTACCACAATTGCCTTTCGACCGCTCTACAGGAATTCCTTCTTTTTCAAGGGAAGTGTATATACTCAAAACACCATGCTCCAGCTTTCCGATATCGCCGATTTTAAAGCGTTTGGTTGGATCCCAGGTAGCACGGTATTTCGTTTTATTGTGCATATGAGACAGATAAAATTTGCTTGGATTAATCATTGTTTTTTGATTTAAGGATTTCCGTGTGCTTTTTATTTGATTAATTAAAGATTATTGGGCCGCAATTTGAATGTGCTCATTGACCGTTCTCTGCATTGATCAATAGTTTCACCATAAATTAAAGTATCAAAGCAATGATCAATTCCACCGTGTCCGGAGCAGGTTCCCCGACCACAGGATTGGCTGAGCCAACCATCCTTACATACAGCTTTAAAACGCCACGCCTTAATTGCTTCAAATAATTTACGAGAGTTCGATGCTGGACGAATCTTCATTAAGTTAGGTTCGGAACTAATTTGCCCGGAGTCTAATCTGGAGCTGGGTGGTTCTGAAAACTCATTCCTTGAAATAGTTACCAGTCCTAACGCAACTACACTGAGAATACTTAGGGCGAAAAAAAAACTGCTGAGAAAAAAAGTTTTTACTTTTTTGAGAAAAATATTTATTGGTTTCCGCTTGCTTATTTTATTGAAAATGGCTTCTGCCAACTGTTCTTCATTAAGTTTCTCAGCGGTGAGATAAATAAGTGTATCTGTTATGCCGGCTATCTCTGTATTATCTAATCTGAAAGGTAAAATGTATGCCCTCTTGTTTTTTGCAAAAAAAGATCTGGCCTTCATTCTTTCCTGTTCAAATTGTGTCCAGTATTTTTGTTTGTAATGTTCTGAAATAAACATCATGCAGAACCTGGCCTCATTTAGATAGACATTGTGGATATGCGCGCGTAAGTCTTCTCCCCAGTTATTTATCCTCTCATGATCATCATAATATACCTCTATTGAGGAATTCCGTAAATGCTCAGCAACACGATCTACAAAGTCCCGGTTCTCTTCCGCAAAAGAGAAAGCAATGTCATACTTAAAGGGCCGGATTCCCATAGGTAGTTGTTATTGATTGTTATTAAGAATTATGAGTATTGGTTAAATTCATGGTACTCAAATCGTTGGCGATGGCCATTTCGTCACACGTAGTCAGTACACTGTTGTTTCGTAATGACTTATAGTATACTCGCCCAGCTTCGAGAGCTTTTTTTTTGTCAATTCCGTTTAAGCACTGTTCATAATATTCCTTCAGGTCAATATTGTTTTTACTTTTGCTCAAGCAATAAATAATTGCCCAAATAAGAGCAGCGCCAGCAAGCGCAATAAATATGATGAAGTTTATTGATACCATAAATTGATTTTTAAGGTAAAGCAGTAGCTATAAGGTGTGATTCATCACCATTAATTGTTCCCTGCTGCAACCTATGTTTATAAATATTTAGACCTTAATTTGGTTTTCCTGGATAAACCTACTCAATCCCAGTGCAGTCTTTGTACCGGCTTTGTTCATAATTTTCTTTCTGTGAACATCTACTGTATGTTGGCTTATACACAATACCTGTGCTATTTTTGCTGAAGTGTATTCATCCAGGATCAGTTTAATAACTTCTAGTTCTTTCGGTGTAAAAACAGATTTATTTAGATTGTCCTTTCCTGGCTTATAGTTTGGGAAATAAGTCCCTCCATTCAAAACAACAGACAAGCATTTCATCAATTCGGCTTTCCCTATATTTTTCAAAAGGTAACCGGAAGCTCCGCTATTCATTACATCCTTTATATAGTTTTGCTTATCGTGCATTGATAATACAATGAACCTTGTATCAGGAACTGTTTTCCTAAGTGTATTGATTAGCTCCAAACCGTTTAATCCGGGCATGCTAAAATCAATGAGAGCCAGTGTTGGTCTCTTGATCTTAATCTCTGCGCAGGCAGTATTTCCATCAATTGCATAGCCTATAATTTTTATAGATTCTTCTGTACTGATCAAAAGTTTTAATCCATCAATTACTATTTGGTGGTCATCAGCAATATACAAGGTTATAGAGGGTGTCATGGAAGCGGGTTAAGAGGTATTTCAATAATTACAATTGTGCCATTTTGTGAAGAATCTATATTAATAGTACCCTTACAAACATTTACTCGATTACTTATATTCTTCAATCCAATGCCATCAGAATTAATCATCGCGTTCTCCAAACCGATACCATTATCTTCTACCACAATTTCCATTAAACCTCCTTCCATACTAATCTGAACCGAAGCAATTGTTGCTTTTGAATGTTTATGAATATTGTTGAGTAATTCTGCAATGATGCGACAAATGTGTATCTTAATTGTTTTCTCGACATCTCTTGCTGAATCATTCATAAACAAGTCGTAGCTACAACTGTCATAGTTATTGAATTCGTTAATGCAGTTTAATATCAAACTTCTCAGATCTTTTTCGTTTAACTGGTAAGGCGAAAGATTATGTGATACTTCTCTTACTTCTTCCAGGGTTTCTGTTAGCCCCAGAAAAACTTTTGCAATCAGATCTTTATATTCCGTGGCATTCAGATTTAAATATTCAAGGTTCATTTTCAGACCTGACAGTTTTGCACCTATTCCATCATGCAGTTCCTGAGCAAGACGTGTCCTTTCTTTTTCCTGGCCATCCTGCAAAGCGTCAAAAACCGCTTGTCTCCGCCGAAGTTCCTGCTCATGCAATTGCATTGTCAGTTGAACGACTTTTTTTTGATGTAAAAATGCATAGACAACTATGGCTACTACTAGTAATAGTATAATAATAGATGCTACAAAGTAGTAGACGATGATTCCATTTTCCATTTTCTGAAACATCTGAAGGATTGGGCATACAAAAAATGAGCGATGATATTAAAACTTAGATATAAATAGTAGGGAATCGTTTCAAGGGTCCTGGCATTAATTAACAAGTATCTTCTGATCGTAAAATACAAGAAGTTATTTGCGAAGTAAACTAAAGCGGCAATAGTCAACCAGAACATGGGTGCATAGCGATTATCATGGTGCGTATCAAATAGTTGGTATAAATAAATGAGGGTATATATCACCATGCAAATACCTGTATAGCTGCGACTTATTGTATTAGTGTGTGTTATTCCATCGATAAAAATGGCGTCTATCACAGCTATTATAAATGCAACAATTCCATTAAAAAAAATCACACGCCTCACTATGTTGCTCCTCTCGAAACCATAGTAATAAATTGTTGAAAAGAAAAGGAATTGTACAATGGAAAACAGGTGCAAGCCAGGCATATTATTGTTGTAGATATTCTTTGCTACTGTCGCCTGGATTTCAAAACCTATACACAGTAAGAAAAAATAGAACAATATTCTAAATGGATAAGTCAAATTTTTATAATAGACCCATCCGGCAATAATTGGCAACAATACGCTGACCTGCGACACTATACAAAATAACGCTTTGAACTTCACAACAAAATGATTTAGGTAACAAAGTAAGAATATTTCATCTTAATCATATACCTATGGTGTAACTACGACCTCTATCGGTAAAGCTGGACCATTCATGACACGTAAATTACCTCCGCCACTGCAATTGCTCGGGCACATGTCTGCATAATCATAATAGGGATAATCATCGGCTAAAGTAAGATCCTCGTTGCAACCAATTCCATCAGTTGTGGAAACAGCAATCAGGGTCAGATAATTATCTCCGTTAAGCCCGCCATAAAATCGGATGCCATTTACTTCAGGATAACCTTGATGACTAGTAATACCTAATAGATTTAGCAGAGCTGTTTTTGTTAGTGTCCAGGAAACAGGAATCAAAAACGGATCGGTAGTAGTCCTGAAAGAATCTGTGAATTCTTCTGCAACTTCACAGTCTATTATATCTGAAGTTCTACCTCTTTTATAGCTTTCCAGTGCCGCCCTGTCATGGTTCCGTGGCAAAGACCTGAGATACTCAAAAGCACTCCCATCATGCTGAGCTTCTACGTTTGAATTGTTTACCTGTGCGATTTCTTCAGGTTGTGCGTTGTTAATGATTTCTTGTCTCATAATTTGTTTTTTTAAGAAATAAATGATAATGCAAATGTACCCGTGTGCTTTGCGCGTTCCTATACCTATGACTAGGTATTTAGTTTAAAAGGCAACTAAAAAGTGGATTTTAGAAGAATACCTACAATCAGGTATAGGTGGTAATCAGGATACTTAAAACCTTTGCAAAAATAAATTGACGGTACATGAAAAAAGCTCTTGTAATAGGGATCAATAAATATCCATCAGCACCACTTTATGGATGCGTCAGAGATGCTACTGAGTTTGGTGATCTTATAGCATATAATAGTGACAATACTGTCAATTTTGATGTGCTATTGCAAACGGATATTCAGAGAAAAAGTAAGCTTCGTGAATTGATCCAGGATCTTTTTTCCGGTAAGAACGAAACTGCGTTATTCTACTTTTCAGGCCATGGTGTTATTGATGAACTAGGTGGGTACTTGCTTACTCCTGATCACAGGAGATATGATGAAGGTGTTTCAATGAATGACATTCTTACACTGGCAAACAATTCGGCCAGCACAAATAGAATCATTATCCTGGATTGTTGCCATAGTGGTGCAATAACAGTCCCATTATTAACCCATAGTGCTGTAGGGCATATTAATGAGGGCATTACAAT
>DLGS01000337.1 GCA_002482815.1 Bacteroidetes bacterium UBA7688 | reverse complement strand
TGTGTACAGTTCTGCTGATGTTCCTAGAAAAACATTACTGAGAAGCACAGATGCTAAATGGGATAAGGTGTTGGTTGAATCTGAAAATACACTAACGGAATATGATCGTCCGGAAGTGAAGAATGTGACTTTGAAAGCTGATGATGGTACACCATTGTATGGCAAGCTGATTTTGCCAACTCATTTTGATGCGGCTAAAAAATATCCGGTGATTATTTATCTCTACAATGGACCAAATGTGCAATTGCTGCACAATAGTTTCCCTGCAAGTGGCAATCTGTGGTACGAATATATGGCTCAGCGCGGGTATGTTGTCTTTACAATGGATGGCAGAGGAAGCAGCAACAGGGGATTAAAATTTGAACAGGCCACTTTTGGCAAACTCGGAACGGTGGAATTACAGGACCAGCTGAAAGGCGTGGATTACCTGAAGTCTCTGCCTTATGTAGATGCAGGCCGCATGGGCATCCACGGCTGGAGTTATGGCGGATTTATGACGACCAGTATGATGTTGCGCAACCCTGATGTATTTAAAGTGGGAGTAGCAGGTGGTCCGGTGATGGATTGGAAAATGTATGAGATTATGTATACAGAGCGCTATATGGATATGCCACAGAATAATGCTGCCGGCTATGAAGACGCAAACCTGCTGAACAAAACCAAAAACCTGAAAGGAAAATTATTGCTGATTCATGGCACAGATGATGACGTTGTAGTTTGGCAGCACTCCATCAATTTTGTAAAGAAATGTGTAGACAATAATATCCCGATAGATTACTTTATGTATCCGGGGCATCCGCACAATGTTCGTGGTAAAGACAGAATACATCTGATGCAGAAAATCACAGATTATTTCGATCTTTACCTGAAACCGTAATATATTGTCTGTCCAAAAAAAGAAGATTAAAAAGATACTCAGAATCCTGCTGCGAACAGTTTTGTTTGTGGCAGGATTTTTTGTTGTGTATGCGTTGGCAGGTCTGACTGTTCCTTATATTGTTGTCAACAAAAATGCCGCACAAAGCGGAGCCGATGGATACGAAATGTATATCCTGTCTAATGGGGTGCATACAGATTTAGTAGTGCCGATTCGTACGGAGGTGAAAGATTGGACGAAGGAGTTGAGTTTTGAAAATACCGTGCGTAAGGATTCCGAAATGAATTATCTTGGTTTTGGCTGGGGCGACAAAGGTTTTTACCTGAACACACCGACCTGGGCTGACCTTAAAACCAGTACGGCTTTTAATGCAATGTTTGGTCTGAGCACGTCTGCTATGCATGTTACTTTCCACAAACAATTGTCACAGGATAATCTATGCCGGAAGACATGGGTGAGCAAGGCCGATTATAAAAAGCTGGTTTCTTTTATTGAACAAAGTTTTCAGCGGGATGCCAAAGGTAAGTTCATGTACATTTCAGGTTATGCTTATGGGCAGGATGATGGTTTTTATGAAGCACACCGTGTGTATAACTTATTTTATACATGCAACACATGGGCAAATGCAGGATTGAAAAAGGCCAATATGAAAGCCTGTCTCTGGACTCCGCTTGATAAAGGAATACTGCGTTTGTACGAATAAATGTTTTGTCTGAAACTAAGGGGTCTGGCGTTTTCTCTTCCGCTCTTTCCGCTCTGCTTTTATTTTTTTTCGTTCTTCACGCGCGGCATTAATATCCTGATTGCGCAGTTTTAATTTAAACTTCAAATCGCCTTCTTCGTTATCTTTTGCCTGCACATACAGTCGGAAACCCTTATTGTTACGAAGGCTTGAGTCGTTGGCTATATCTTCTTTGTCAAATTTGAATAATGGAATTTCAATCAGGATATCTGTTCCGGTATCCAGTTTGTAAATGCCCTGCACCTGCATATCGATAAGGTCTGTATTCACCCACATTGGCGGGATGATTATCTTATTCCTGTCAAGCGTAAGCGTGTTTTTTACTTTTTCGAAATGTACGTTTTTCAAACGGTCTTTACGAAACACCAGGCGGCCCATTTTTTGTAATGGTTTGAAGTCAATCAGCTCTCCTTTGCGGATTTCGAAAGTAGTTGTTCCTTTCAGTGAGCGTGGAACCAACTGCGCATCGGCATTAAATTCGCCGCTGAAATTACTTTTGATATCAATCGTTCCACGAATATTTTCGGGCCTGAAAGACTTCTGTCCAAAATTATCGAAGCTGTAAAGCAATTTGTCAAGGGATGCTTGCCGGATGTCGGCTGCAATGGTAAAAGTTGGTTTGTCGGAGTTGCTGCCGTTAAACTTTCCTTTCATATTGATATTGCCATTGGAGTGCAATAAGGAAACATTGTGCAATTCTATCCCATCCTGCAACAAGGTGAGTTGAGCATTGATATAATTTGCTTCAAATCTCTTGTAGATAAGGTCTTTTATCGCAACGGTCAGGTTGGTGCGCGATACATCCAGTGCTTTGTCCAAAAAGTCCGGGGTGTTATCATCTCCGGCATCTTTCTTGTTTTGTCTGGCAGGTTTGGGAGCACCTCTCCTTCTGATAAAACTTTGGAATTCATTCAGGTCAATTTTGTCACTTTTTACGGTTGCATCAATTACGATATCTCCCGGTCTGCTACGGTAGAGGGAAATGAAATTGCGGGATAATGCTGTAACTTTTATCTGGCTTTTCTCCGTATTAAGAATACTTTCCACCACCTGAATGTCATTATCTTTTACCATCAGGAAAATATCGCAATTGTTGAATTTCAGCTGGCGGGGCAGATAGGTCAGTTCGGCTTTGCGAATATCGATTTTCGCACTGATAGTTGTGGGGTATCCTGCGTCTGCTTTGATTCCTCCATCAAAAGCCATATCTATGTCTGCATTGCCCTTGCCAAAAAGAAAACTTTTTCTGCCAAAAACATTATTGAGTTTCTGGATAGGAAATACAGCCCGGAAATGAGTTTTTACCTTCGATTTTTTCAAATTGAAAACAGTAGTGGTATCTGCTTTAAATGGAATGCCGAAATACAATCCCTGCAAGCCGGTAATCCGCATAAAGGAGTATTCGTCACCGTATTGTTTTTGTTTTTTATTCCCGTTTACATAATTGAGATCGAAGGAAAGGGAATCAAATTTTCCGAATTTAGAGTCAAGCAAATTATTCCTGAATTTACTTTGAATAATAACATAAGGAATCTTCTGATTTTTCAGTTTGCCTTCAATATGCATTAATAAAGTCATTGGCCGGTCGAACATAAAACTGTCCAGTGTTTTCTTCACGGTAGGCGGCACCCAGGTCAGTCCGTTTCTGTAATTTATTTTATCAGACTCAATATTGACGCTGAATTTATTGTCTTCCTTGGCAAGATAAAATTCACCTGTAAGGACAAGTTTGCTTTTGTCAATTTCGAAAATCTGATGGTCAAGCGTCAGGAGATTTTTGCCGGTATGAAAGAAGAAGGCAATGTTGATTTTAATGTTCTTGTCTTTAAAGTAAGAACCCTTATCTGTATTGAAAGAAAAGTGTTCTACGTGAATATTTCCTTTGGTATGAATGTGCAATTGTTCTTTGAGTTCATCCAGTCTTCCTTCAAGAAATGGCAAATCAAACTCGAAGTGTTTTTTATTATGAAAGTGCGTGAACTTAAAATGGAAATTTTCCAGTTCGAATTCGTTGATTTTAAAATTATTTTTTCCACCACCTTTCTTTTTATTCTCTTTTGCAAAGATTCCCTTGTTTACAATAGAGTCTTTATTTTCAAACAGGTTCATCGAACCGTTGCTGACGATAAGCCGGCTTAGCTTTACATTCCCTGTCAGTAAGGGCCAGAATTTCAGTTTGAGATAAACATTTTTAATATTGAGAAAGTCGATTTGATGTTTTGCCCATAGCGTATCCCGGATGACTACATCTTTCAGTACAATACTGATATTGGGAAATTGTTTCCAGACATCAGGTTCCAGGTCGCGGATAGTAAGGGTTCCGTTGTAGGAATCTTCAAATTTATCCTGCACCATCGTCAGGATTTCCTTTTTATGACGGCTCACATATACATACATTCCCGTGATGCCTATGGCAAACAGGGTGATGATAATCAGGCCAATCTTAATAACTCGCTTCCAGAATGTGCTCAAAAAATAAAAGGTTTGATAAGACAAGATAAAGTTAATTACCGGAGGAATGTTAAAGGGTATCCTAAAACTTTTTTTTATTAAAAATTAAATATTGGAACTTGCACGCATAATATGAAAAACCAAACCAAAGCCTATTTAGCTTACGCCTTTATCTGCATTATCTGGGGTACAACCTACCTTGCTATCAAAGTGGCTGTAGCACATTATCCTCCTTTTTTGATGGCTGGCACACGCCAGCTGGTTTCCGGCATTATTATGCTTGCCATTGCCCTGATGATTAATCGTAAAGCCGACCTGAGCCGGAAAAATTTATTGCAGCAATCCCTGATTGGTTTTCTGCTGATAACAGTGGGTAATGGTCTGGTGACCTGGGCTGAACAGTATGTACAAAGCGGTGTTGCAGCATTGATTTGCTCCACTATGCCTATCAGTGCGGTAGTGATCAATATTATCAGAGGGGAAGAAAAATTGAATTGGTTAATTATAGTGGGGATGATTTTGGGTTTTGCAGGTGTGGCGCTTATTTTTCAGGATAATCTCAGTAACCAGCCAGCTACAAACGGTACCTTGTATAGTATAGGAATTGTGGGCTTGTTTATCGCAACGACAAGCTGGGCATTGGGTAGCTTGTTGAATAAAAACAGTGCAAAATCAGTGAATAGCTTTTTTAATGTGGGTTTTCAGGTGATTGTTGGCGGTGCATTCATGCTGATTATCAGTCCTGCAGTAGATGATTATTCCAACCTTGTATGGTGGAATGAAGAAGGTTTTCTGGCATTTGCTTACCTGGTGGTGTTTGGGTCTATTTTAGCTTATGCTGCCTATATGTATGCTTTGAAAGTGCTGCCGGTAGGCTTTGTCACATCCTATGCCTACATCAACCCGCTGGTGGCGGTTTTGCTGGGAGCATTGATGCTGAAAGAACCCTTAAATGGCTACACCGTATTCGCATTCGTATTGATAATTTGCGGTATATTTATTGTCAGAAGTGGTTATAAAAAACAGGAAACGACCAACGAAATTCACGAATAAACGAAGAGCAATGTTACAATTTAAGAAAGGAACTTTACCCGATTTGCCATTCGAATTGGCAATTAAGAAGCCCATTCCGGTTCGTTGTGTGCAAATCAATGAACCTTTTGAAGTAGAAACCTTGGAAGGTACTTTTTATGGAAAAGCGGGCGACTATCTGATTATTGGGATAGAAAACGAAATGTACCCATGTGAGCAGGGGATTTTTAAAAGGACTTACGATATTCAGCAATAGACTTCTTGTAGTAAAGTAAAAAGCCTTGTAATCAGTTGGATTACAAGGCTTTTGTTTTTTAATGGTAGTCCGACCAGGGTTCGAACCTAGAATGACAGAATCAAAATCTGTAGTGTTACCATTACACTATCGGACTATCGGGCTGCAAAGTTAAGCAGGCAAATGAATTCTCCAAAAAAAAGTAAAAAAATCTTTCTTTTTTTTGTTCAATTTGTATCCGGAGGACATCGCGTGAGGGATAGCAGCGGATATCCTCCACCTTTTTTGGGTGGAGATAGCAGCGGATAGCCCGGCCCGAAGGGGCACGCCATAAATTTTACCAGTACATACTAAGGACTGACTATCTGCGTTTTAAGGTCCAGTACGTTTT
>DLGS01000422.1 GCA_002482815.1 Bacteroidetes bacterium UBA7688 | reverse complement strand
CCTGCTTGCTGTTTTGTAGCTAAATAAGGCATTTTACCTTGTTTTATACTATAGAAATTAATGACCCAACAATAACAATTACTTAAAAAAACCACTTCTTTTCTTTCTTCTGTTTTGTTATCTTTGCGACCGTTGAAAGAGAATCTGAGGCATTTTTCCATAAATCTATTCAATTTTTCTAATCATTATGGGTTACATCAAAGACCATTTCAAGGAAGTTGCGGACAAACAATCTGCGGAAATCAAAAAATTAATTGCTGAACACGGAGAACTTTCTCTGGGAGAAGTAACTGTGGCACAAGCTTATCAGGGTATGCGTGGCATTCCGGGTCTGATCACCGAAACATCTTTACTCGATTCGAATGAAGGTATCCGTTTCAGGGGTTATTCCATTCCTGAATTGCGCGAAAAGCTGCCAAAAGCGGATGGCGGACAAGAACCTTGCCCAGAGGGATTATTTTATTTAATGCTGGTTGGAGAAATACCAACTGACGAAGACGCAGGCCATATTTCAGCAGTTTGGGCCCGTCGCAGCCACGTTCCTAATCACGTTTTTCAGGTGATTGAAGCTTTCCCGGTTTCTACTCACCCGATGACACAATTTTGTGCTGCGGTTCTGGCTTTACAAACAGAAAGCAAATTCGCCAAAGCGTACAACGACGGTATCTCTAAAAAAGAGTATTGGGATTACACTTACGAAGATACGATGACGCTGATTGCACGTTTACCACGTGTTGCTGCTTATATCTATCGTCGTAAATATAAAAACGGTGAGCATATCCAACCGGACGGTATGTTGGACTGGAGTGCAAACTTCGCCCACATGCTGGGTTTTGATAATGACGGTTTCAAGGAATTGATGCGCCTTTATCTGACCATCCACGCTGACCACGAAGGTGGAAACGTATCTGCTCATGCAACACACCTTGTAGGTTCTGCTTTGAGTGATCCTTATCTTTCTTTCACAGCCGGTATGACTGGTCTTGCAGGTCCTTTGCACGGATTGGCCAATCAGGAAGTAATCCGCTGGATTGAAGAATTACAAAGAGATTTAGGCACACAGGAGCCAAGTAAAGAGCAAATCGCTGAATACATCAAATCTACTTTGCTTGCAGGTAAAGTTGTTCCGGGTTATGGTCACGCAGTATTGCGTAAAACTGATCCACGCTTCACCGCACAAATGGAATTTGCAAAAGTTCATTGCCCTGAAGATCCAACCGTAAAAACAGTTTGGAACGTGTATGAAGTGGCTCCGGACATTTTGGAATCTACCGGAAAAATCAAAAACCCATGGCCAAACGTTGACGCGCATTCCGGTGCTTTGCTGAAACATTATGGTTTGGTGGAAGAAGATTTCTACACCGTTTTGTTCGGTGTGAGCCGTGCGCTTGGTGTATTGGCAAGCCTTTGCTGGGATCGCGCTTTGGGCTTCCCATTGGAGCGTCCAAAATCAATGACGACAGAATGGATCAAAAGCTATATCGCTAAACAAGCCGTGAAATAGGAAGTCCTTAAAGAATATAGAAAGCCCGTGAGAGATCGCGGGCTTTTCTTATTTTTAGACATTGGGTTAACGGAAATATTAAATTTATTTGACGAGCATTAGCATTTGTAAAAAAAAATTAAGTACCACTATAATGAAAAACAATTTGAATTGTATCGCAAAGTTTTTGAAACTTGGAACACTTTTAGGTTTGTTGCTTATGCTCGCTATCAGTAGTTGTAACGGGCAATCCAACAAAAAAGAAACACTTACTGAACAGAACAGCCAAACAAAGAAAAATATGAAACTGAACGAACTAACCGATGAGGAGAAAAATGTTATTTTAGGAAAAGGAACGGAAAGAGCTTTTACCGGTGAATACACGGACAATGAACGGAAGGGAACCTACATCTGTCGGCAATGCAATGCACCATTGTACAAGTCGGATGCCAAATTTCATTCGGGCTGCGGATGGCCAAGCTTTGATGAAGAGATCAAAGGTGCTGTGAAAAAAACACCGGACGCTGATGGTCGCAGAACCGAGATTACCTGCAATAATTGTGGCGGGCATTTGGGTCATGTTTTTTATGGCGAGGGGCTTACTGATAAAGATACCCGACATTGCGTCAATTCCATTTCAATGATTTTTGTTGAAGATTCTGTGATGAAGCACAACAATAAAGCAATATTTGCAGGAGGCTGTTTTTGGGGTGTTGAATATTATTTTCAAAAAGCTAAAGGCGTTATCAGCACGCAAGTGGGCTACACCGGCGGTACAAAAGCCAATCCCACCTATCAGGAAGTTGGCAGGCACCTCACAGGTCATTACGAAGCGATTGAAGTAACATTTGACCCGTCACTTACCAGTTTCGAAGAATTGGCAAGGCTGTTTTTCGAAATTCACGACCCCACCCAGGCCAATGGTCAGGGCAATGATATCGGTGAGCAATATTTGTCTGCCGTCTTTTATAAGGATGAAGAACAAAAGGCAACTACAATTAAATTAATTGAACTACTGACAAAAAAAGGGTTTAAAATAGCTACTCAATTGAAACCTGCAACAACTTTCTGGCCCGCCGAAGAGTACCATCAACAATATTATGAAAAAGGAGGAGGAACACCTTATTGCCATAGCAGAGTAGCGAGGTTTTAGGCACAAACACAAGTTTTATTGTGATATGATATAAGTTGTCGAGAACAATAAAGCCCGCAATCTCTTGCGGGCTTTATTGTTGTATGCAAACCATCTAAAGTTTATTTTGATAGTCACTCAACACAGCATAAACGATAATCTTGTTATCAATAACAGTGTAATGAGCTGAATATGGAAACTTATATAAATGAGCGTAACGGATATTATCGTAGCGTATAGAATGATAAAAAGGATTTTTAGCAATGGTGTTGAGTTGATGGTTTAAATCGCTGAAGAACCTTTCACCTAATCCCTTTTGTTTGCTGTTGTAATAATAAATTGCATCTTGTATTTCAACTTTTGCCTGGGGGTAATGACTAATGAATATTCCATCACTAATCAAAATTTATGGACTTCTTTTCATCTTCCCAATTCAACAATTCTTGTGGATTATCAATGAAATATTGTTGCCTGTTCCTGACAACTTCTTTTTGCCATTCAGGAATTTCCTGAGCGTTTTCTTTAGTTTCCTCTTCAACAGTAATAACTACAGGCTTTCCTTTAAACGCAATTTTAATTGCGTCTAAAATGTCGGCATTGATTTCTGCCGCAGATTGGAAATGATAAGTCGTGTACATTCTTTGTTTTTATATCACAAATCTAAGCATTCAGAAATTAATAGTTCATCCTAAGGTATTAAACATATTATAATCGGTATTGGGGACATTTTCTGTAATGCCAATCGTTCTGGCCATCGTAATGACCTGACCACGATGATAAGTGCTGTGGTTGATGGCGTGTATAATATACTCATAACGGCTGAGTTTGTTTTTGGCCCAGGCCGAATCGAGCGTTAATTCCAGCTCCAGGTCTTCTTCGCTCAAGATTGAAGTTTCCTTTACCATAGCTTCCGAACTTTCAATCAGTTCTTTCAAAATCTGCTCTACTTGTTTTTCTCTTACCGACCAGTCGAAATTGGTGTAAGATTTTCCGGTTACAAATCTTAGCCAGTACTTTTGCGTACGCAGAATGTGCTGCAGGGTATAATCAATATTGGTAAAACTGGACGGGGTGGATTGATAGAGCAATTGCGTGTCCATCTTCTCAAGCCACTGAACAATGGCCGTATTGGCCCACAGGTTGTAGGCTGTATAATTGTCCACTAATTTTTTGATGCCCATTTTTTTTATAATACCTAAACTTGATTTCAAATTAAGGGATGACAAGATTATTTAGTTTTCCTATTAGATCTTTGAAGTCAATATTCCTTTCAAATAATTTATATACACTATCCATTTCTTTTTGGTTTGGGTACTTGTTATAGAAATGCTTACCGTCAAATAAAAATATCTGATCTCTGCCATCCACAATATCGCGCTCATTGTGTTTTCTTGTTTCTTCACCAAATGGTTTGAGATGTCTATTATTTATTAATGAGGTAAAATAATTAAAAATTTGAGTTGATTTTTTTAGATTTTGTTTACCCGTAACTTTTTTTAAATTTTGAATATAAGGGTAGTTTTTTATTAACCCTTTAGCATCTGTATCATTGGGTGAATATAAAATAACATCCTGATCAAAGTAGACCAAACTAACTATGGATAAACTATCCCCCTTGAAATTTTTAATACAAATGATTGAATTATGATTTAAATAGGAATGATTTAAATAAATGAATTTGGAGTATTTATTTGTATCTGTAACTGCTTGCTCTCCTATATCTTCCAGTCGCTCTTTAATTTCATTAAACTCAAAATTTTCTTCCATTTCAGGTTTAAGTGGAGCCACTTGTTTATTTTGTTGGCATGAACTAGACATAAAAAGAATAATCGCGAATAAAATGGTTTGAAAGAGCTTTATCATTGAAGTGATTTGATTTTAAACTATCAATACGAAACTACTTATTTCGTTTCATTAATCATTAAAAATCCCTCAAATTTGTAGCCTTGTCTATGAATCAAATACTGGAGTGTATTCCCAATTTTAGTGAAGGGGTCAATGCTGCAACGCTGGAAAAAATTGCAGCCGCAATTCGTTCAGTTGAAGGTGTCTGGCTGCTGCATATCGACCAGAGCCCTGCTGCGAACCGCACGGTTTTTACTTTTGCAGGAAAGCCCGAAGCTGTTGTAGAAGCAGCTTATGCGGCTATCAAAGTGGCTGCGGAGTGTATTGATATGCGCACACAGCTTGGCGTTCATCCGCGCATTGGTGCAACAGATGTTTGTCCGCTTGTGCCTTTGTATGGAATGACCATGAAAGAAGCAGATGACTATGCACAAAAGCTGGGAAAAAGGGTGGGGGATGAATTGCAGATTCCTGTTTTTATGTACGAAAACAGCCAATCGCAAACACATCGGAAAGCATTGCCCCAAATAAGAAAAGGTCAGTATGAAGGCTTGAAGGAAAAGATGAAATCAGCGGAATGGCAAGCCGATTACGGACCGACAGCAATGAATGAATCAACCGGTGCAACGGTTATCGGTGCACGGGCTATACTGGTGGCGTTCAATATTTCCTTGAATACAAATGATGTTGCTGTTGCCGATTGGATTGCTTCCGAAATGAGAGCCAACTCAAAGTCTGAGCATGCATTACCCAAACTGAGAGCGATCGGCTGGTATATGGCCGACTATCAGCAGGCACAGGTTTCGTTCAATCTGCTCGATTTCAAAACAAGTTCACCGCTCCGGGTTTGGGAAACCTGCAAAAGACTGGCTGCAGAAAAAGGCGTTGAACTGATTGGCAGCGAAGTGATTGGATTGATACCGGAAGCTTGTTTGTTTGAAGCCGGAAGATTTGCTTTGGAAAACGACAATGCCACACCAAATGAGTGTGTTCAGGCAGCAATTGATTACCTTGGATTAAACAAATTAAAACCTTTCGACCCGGAAGAGAAAATACTGGAACGCGCATTGGCAAAACACAACAATGCCGGGTAAAAACGAATTATGATTAAAGAACTTTTACGCTACCTTTTATTGCCTTTTACCTTGCTATATGGCTCCATTGTGTGGCTGCGCAACCGCTTGTACGACAGCGGATTTATTTCCGGTGTTTCCTTTGATATTCCGGTGATTGCAGTGGGCAATTTGTCTGTTGGCGGAACAGGGAAAACACCGCATATTGAATACCTCATCCGCCTCCTGCAATATGAATTTAAGGTGGCAACCATGAGCCGTGGCTACAAGCGCAAGACAAGGGGTTTTCTGCTGGCCGGCGCCAAAACCAATGCTTTGAAGATTGGTGACGAGCCGATGCAATATCATCTCAAGTTTCCGGAACTGGCGGTGAGTGTGGCCGAAGACCGCATGACCGGCATTCCTTCTTTGCTGATGGCCAGGCCGGAGATCGAAGTCGTATTGCTGGATGACGCGTATCAGCACCGCTCCGTTAAGCCGGGTTTGAATATCCTGATTACAGATTTTTCCAATCCCTTTTACGCAGATTTTATTTTGCCTTACGGGCGACTGCGCGAAGGAAGAGGTGCTTATAAAAGAGCGGATATGATTGTGGTGTCCAAATGCCCTCAAAATCTTACCCAGGCTCAGGCAAATGACATAACTGCTGCCATTAAACCTACATCTTACCAAAAGGTCTTTTTCAGTACCATTAAGTATGGTATGCCTTATCATTTCTTCGAGCATACGCCTGCTGATTTTACCAACAAGAAAGTGTTGCTGATTTCAGGGATTGCAAAGCCGGAACCGATGTTGGCTTATATTGAGCAAAGAGCGGAGAAGGTTCATTTGCTGGATTATCCCGATCATCATTTCTTTACGGAAAGGAATTTTGAAGACATCAAAGAGACGATACGCAACTGGGATACGGATTGTGTGATTGTCACTACCGAGAAAGACGCCACACGCCTGTACCTGCGTCCCGAGTTGATGCAGGCCTTACCTGTTCCGGTTATTGTGCTGCCTATTGAAGTCAGTATTTTGTTGGGACAACAATATGAATTTGAT
>DLGS01000254.1 GCA_002482815.1 Bacteroidetes bacterium UBA7688 | reverse complement strand
GGATGCTCCCGGAGAAAATAAAGTCTATGATTACGCCCGTAGCAACAACCCTACCCGGGCGGCTTTAGAAAGTATTGTCGCTAAACTGGAAAACGGACACTCCGCTTCTGCATTTGCCAGCGGGCTGGCGGCAATAGACGCAGTGGTAAAGCTGTTGAGCAGCGGAGACGAAATCATTGCTATCGACGATATCTACGGTGGAGCTTTTCGTTTGTTCACACAAATCTATCAGAAATTCGGCATTTCGGTGAAGTATGTAGATAGCAGCAATGCACAAAATGTAGCGGATGCTATCAGTGCAAAAACCAAACTGATCTGGCTGGAAACGCCCAGTAATCCAACTTTGAAAATCAGTGATATAAAAGCGATTGCCAATATATCAAAAGCCAATGCTGTATTGCTCTGTGTGGATAATACTTTTGCATCACCAATCTTGCAAAGACCGCTGGAACTGGGTGCAGATATAGTTGTGCACAGCGGGACAAAATACATAGCCGGACACAGCGATGTGATTGCCGGATTGGTGGTGTCTAAAACAAAGGAACTTGGTGAGCAAATCAAATTCATTCAAAATGCCAGTGGTGCCATTCTTTCTCCACAGGATAGTTTCCTTACCATTCGGGGGATCGAGACTCTTGATCTGAGAATACAGCAGCATTGTAAAAACGCACAAATTCTTGCAGAAGCATTACTGGATAACCCGGCAATCGATAAAGTTTTCTATCCCGGTTTGCCAACTCATTTCAATCATCATATCGCCGCAGCCCAACAATCAGGATTTGGTGGAATTATCTCTTTCACCTTAAAAAACGACACCATAGAAGCAGCTAAAAAAGTAGTTACAGGGACACAATACTTCAAACTTGCAGAAAGTCTTGGTGGCGTAAAAAGCTTGATTTCCCATTCTGCTACAATGACGCATAAAACGATACCCGCTGTGCAAAGACAAGCTGCAGGTGTGGCTGACAGCCTGATTCGCTTAAGTGTAGGTCTTGAAAATGTAGAAGATCTGATAGTGGATATAGAACAGGCACTTGCAAATCTTTTCATTGAAAAATCAATCCTTAAAAACGAAGAAATTTTCGTTAATAATTAATCGAAACACAATTATACAACTAATAAAAAAACTAAACAAAATGTCATTAAAGCATAAAAAATTAACCATTGGATTATTTGGATTTGGTGTGGTAGGAGAAGGGCTTTACAAGGTATTGCAACAAACACCGTCCTTAAATGCCAACATTAAAAAAGTGTGTATTAAGCATCCCGAAAAGAAGCGAAATGCACCGGCAGAAATATTTACGACTAATGCAGACGAACTATTGAGCGATCCTGAAATCAATGTGATTGTAGAATTGATTGATGACGCAGATGCAGCATTTATAATCGCTGCAAGAGTATTAAATTCAAAACGGGCCTTAATCAGCGCCAGCAAAAAAATGATCGCCAATTATTTGCCTGAATTATTACAATTGCAAACAGAAAACGAAACTCCATTCCTGTATGAAGCAGCTTGCTGTGCCAGTATCCCGGTCATCAGAAATCTGGAAGAATACTATGACAATGACCTGCTGCAAGGCATCCAGGGAATTGTAAATGGTTCCACCAATTATATTCTTACCCGGATTGCAGAAGATGGACTGGCATTTGATGCTGCATTAAAACTGGCTCAGGAAAAAGGCTTTGCAGAAAGCGATCCGAAACTTGATGTGGAAGGAATTGATGCGGTAAATAAACTATCGATATTGCTGACCCACGCTTATGGCCTGGTAGAAAATCCGGAAAATATTATCCATACCGGCATACAAAACATTAAAGATGGTGATGCAAAATTTGCGGCTGAAAAACAATATAAAATAAAACTTGTAGCGCAGGCTAAAAAGCTGAAGAATGGCGATATAGCTGCATTTGTATTGCCGCAATTTGTAGAAAAGGAAAGTAATCTTTACAACGTAAGCAATGAATACAATGGTGTAATTATTGAAAGTGGGCTTGCAGATAAACAATTCTTTTCCGGTAAAGGTGCCGGAAGTTTTCCAACTGCTTCTGCAGTACTGAGCGATTTATCTGCTTTGCGTTATGATTATAAATACGAGTATAAAAAGCTGAATGCAAAACCGGATGGCAATCTGAGCAATGACTTTTACCTTAAGGTTTATGTGAGCTTCAACAGATTACTGCAGGTTCCGCATCATTTGTTTGAGCAGGTAGACGAATGGACAAGTAATAAAAATGGTTGTTCTGTTTCCGGTATTTTACATTTCTCGCGTTTGCAGGATAGCTGGTGGAAAAACGATTACACTTCTGTTGTACTTTATCCGGATGCGATTGTTGAAATGAACGATTTGCCCGCCAAATCAGAACAATTTACAGAAATATGGACAGAAGCTTCGGCAGTTTAATTCATCCTGTAATGCTTGCCGGGCAAGGTTTTAATCAAGCCCTGCATTTCGAGCGTCAAAAGGCATGAGGCTAATTGGGAGCTACCCAGGCTGGTGCGTTTTTGTAATTCATCAGCGTGGGTAGTATCTTTTGTTTGAAGAATATCAATAATAGATTTTTCTTCATCAGATAAATGAAGCATCAGTTGTGTTTGTACCGCAGCTTGTTTCTTCTGTTTTTGCCACCCCATCAGGTCAAGCAAATCGTCAGTACAAGTGATTAAAGAGGCAAGATTTTTACGAATCATCATATTGGTACCCGACGATTTAGCATCATAAGCTCTTCCCGGAAAAGCAGCTACCTCGCGGTTATATGAATTGGCAATGTATCCCGTAATCAATGCACCACCTTTAATATCACTTTCCACAATAATGGTTACATCAGAAATGCCTGCAACAATCCTGTTTCTGGCAGGAAAGTTGCCTTTTTCTACTTTCGATTCCGCAGGAAATTCCGTCAGCAAACCACCCTGCTCCAGCATTTCTTTGGCAAGGTTGCGGTTTGCCGAAGGATATATGGTATTAAGCCCGTGACCCAAAACACCAATTGTTTCGAGATTATTTTTCAATGCAGCTTTGTGCGCAATCGTATCAATGCCGTGAGCAAGACCACTGATGATATTTACATCTTGAATTTTAGATAATCCATCAATTAAATCATTGGTAAGCCGTTGTCCGTATTCCGTATTTTTTCTGGTGCCGATTACGGCGATGTTTTTAGACTTGTTCAGGTTTGCAATTCCTTTGTAAAACAACAGCTGAGGAGCATCTGTACATTCCAGAAATCGTTGCGGATAATCAGGATTTTCCTGTGTAAGGACTTTTATATTCTTCGCGGTAATGAATGCCATTTCTTTTTCGGCCAAATCAAACACTGCCGGATCCTTTATTGCTTTGGCACGGATCTCCCCCATTCCTTCAATTTTCAGCAATTGTTTCAATGGCGCTGAAAGGACATTTTTAGCCGAACCAAATCCTTCAATGAGTGCGGCAGCATATTTGTGGCCAATGCCTGAGGCAAAATTTAATGCGATACGGTGGTATATATCTTCTTCTGAGTGTTGCATTTATTTTAATAGTATTGTTCTGGTCTAGCGAGTATCTTTGTGAAAGTATAAATTTAACGACAAAATGAAAAAAATTGCTTTAGGTCTAATGGTTGTGTGTTTGTCCTCAGTTGCATTCGGGGCTTATAAAACAATGCACAAAAAGAAACAAGTTAAAAAAACTACCTCAAGTGTTGCTGTAAATAAAACAAATATTAAGTCAGTCATGATGGGAAGGTCAGCTTGTTTTGGTCAATGTCCGGCTTACACCATAGAAATATTTGAAACCGGAATGTTGCGTTATACCGGCAAATCACATACAAAAATGACAGGCACTTACGAGAAAAATATCGGTGCAGAAAAAGCTGGAAAATTTATTACTGAGTTTAATTCAATTCGCCCCGACACCTTGCGTTATATGTATGAAAAAAGGATTGCAGACTTGCCCGGTATTTATTATTTTATTGCTTATCCTGATAGCGTGAAGCGTGTGATGAATGCTGACGAAGGACCTGAAATATTAAGAGAGTGGGCAATTAAAATTGATAGTTTTGCAAAAGTTGATCAAAGCTGGAAGAAAGTAGAAGATGGTAATCAGAAAAAATAATTTTTAGAAACGGGCAATTAAAAGCCCGTTTTTTTTGCTTTTAAAACTACAGCTACTATCTTTAGGGCTACAACACCAAAAATCTAAAAAAAACAATTATGTCAGCTTTTAAACTTTGTATTGATTGGGGAAACAGTTTTGTTAAGGTCGCACTCTTTGACCAAAACGATAAAATTACCGACCGGTATGTCTTACATTCCGACGAAGTTATCAGCCAGCTACAGAATGAAATTCTACCTCGAAGGACATTTGCGGGTGCAATTATCAGTTCAGTAACCAATCAACATAAAGAAGTCGTTGAATTTCTGAAAGAAGTAACACCTAATGTTGTTGTTTTGGACAGCAATACAAAAATTCCAATTCTGAACGCCTATAGCTCCAGCGAAACGCTAGGGGCTGATCGTATCGCATTAGCATGTGCCGCTTATTCTGCGTTTCCGGAAAAAAACAATCTCGTTATCTGCATCGGCACTTGCATCACGTATAATTTTATTGGTAAGAACAGAACATTCCGTGGAGGTTCAATTTCTCCCGGTGTTCAAATGAGATTAACTGCTATGCACGAACATACAGAGAAATTACCTTCCGTTAAAGTTGAGGGCGATTTAATGCTTATCGGCTTTGATACCGAAACAGGCATGCGTGCCGGTGCTTTATATGGTACAGCAGCCGAAATAGATGGAATAGTTGCTATGTATGAGGCTCAATTTCCGGACTTTAACGCAATCTTAACCGGTGGTGATGCTCCGCTGTTTGCAGGCAAATTGAAAAGTAAGATATTTGCAGACCCTGAAATATTATTAAAGGGCCTCAATCAAATCCTAAAACATAATGTCCCTCAAACCCGCTAAGGTTTTATTATTTGCCAGCATACCTTTTTGGGGTGCTTCTGTTTCTGCACAAAATATTGACAGGCCTTTCGAAAACAATCCATACTCAAGATATGGATTGGGAGAAGAGCAAAATGCTATAAACCCTTCGCTTAAAGCAATGGGCGGCATTACTGCTGCTTATCAGGATTTGTATATGATTAATACAGATAACCCTGCCAGCTATGCCAAATTAAAGCATATGACCTATGAAGCAGGCGGTGAAGGCAGAACGCGAACCATTCTATCTGCAACTGATAAATATAAAACAGGTTCTGCATCACTTTCATACTTAAATATTGGTGTGCCAATGGGTAAATATGCAGGAATGTTGATTGGTTTCAGACCACAAACCCGCGTTGGATACTCCTTATATGACACTTTGCAAACCTTAATCGGTCCAACGTCCTTGAGCTATACCGGTGATGGCGGAACCAACAATTTCTTTATCGGTGGTGCAGGAACTTACAAAGGCTTCAGTCTTGGGGCTAATCTCGGCTATATGTTTGGTACTATCCGCCAGGCAAGCTGGTTGAAAACTCAAAGCACAACCGTAATGGTTGATAATTCGGAATTTTCCCGCGTTACCAATATCGGAGGGCTTTATTACAGGCTTGGAGCAATGTATGAAAGTGTCATTTTTAAGAAATACACTTTACGTTTTGGCGCACAGGCAGATTTGAAGCAAAATATCACTTCAGAATTGAATGAATATTGGATTTCGCACCCTTTTTATGCTGAGGATACGTCTGGCTCAGATACAGCTTATGCCATGAAAGGCGTAAAGGAAAAAATAACCTTGCCATCTTCCTATTCTTTTGGTGTCAATTTCTCCAAATTGGATAAATGGGCTGTAGGAATCAATTATAAAACAACAAATTGGAGCCAGTTCAGCCGACCTAATATTATAGATTCGATTGGTAAAAATGCTTACAAAATATCGATTGGTGGTGAGTTTACACCCAATTCTCTGAGCCTTTACAAATATTTGCAGCGGGTAACCTACCGGGCAGGATTCTATTATGGAAAAGATTACGTCAGCATTAAAAATGTACAGGCAAATTATTATGCTGTTACGTTTGGTTTAAGCCTACCTTTCAGAAGAAGTACCGATAGATTGCATACTGGATTTGAAATCGGTAAAATGGGTGAGAAAACCAACGGTAACTTACAACAGAACTTTTTCCGCTTTTCATTAGGGGTTTCTTTCAACGACAAATCCTGGTTTGTTAAACGTAAGTATGAATAATATTATCCGTCCCATATTTCATTTCACAATTGCCCGAATCTTTTTTTCGGGCATTTTGTTTTGTTCACTTATTTCCTGCCGGAATACAACAGAAGAAATTGATAATATCCGCGGACTAAATCGTGCAGATCAACTGGATAAAGCTACAGATGTCACTATCTATTACAGCGACAAAGCTCAGGTGAAAGCAATTCTTTATGCCAAAGAATTTGTGAGGAACGAAGGTGCTAAACCACCTTATACTGATATCAAAAAAAGCCTTAAGGTTGAATTTTTAAATGATAGCGGAAAAGTGGAAAGTACGCTCACCGCTAAATCTGCCAGGATATTTGAAGTGGAAGGAAATGTAATCGTTCGCGAAAATGTTAGGGTTGTCAATAAAAAAGGTGAACAGTTAGACACTGAAGAATTGGTCTGGAATCAAAAGCTGGACAAATTTTACACCGATAAAAAAGTAACGATTACTACCCCACCCAATCAGGTGATGTATGGAAATGGGCTGGAAGCAAATGCAGATTTTTCATGGTACAAGATTGGTAATCTAAAAGGGAATATTTCTGTGGATAGCAAAGAAATTCCTCAATAGTTTTGATAAAAAAAGGGCCGTCACTATAAAAGCGACAGCCCTTCCGCATCATCTGCTACACCACTATTCATCTAAAACTAACTACACCTTATTGCACAGCGATTGAAACTGTTTTTGGTTCTTCTTTCTCTTTTTTAGGCAGGCTAACGGTCAAAATTCCATTGTCATAAGTTGCGTTAATCGCTGCAACATCGACTTTGTCATTTAAGGTAAAACTGCGTTTGAAAGAGCGAAGTTTAAATTCCTGACGAATCCATTTTTCACTTTCTTCTTTTGCTTCTTCTTTTTGGTCAAAAGAAACAGTAAATGTGTTTTTTTCAACACTAATTTTAAAATCTTCTTTTTTCAATCCTGGTGCTATTAATTGCATTTCGTATTGATCAGCATTTTCGCGGATATTAACCGAGGCTGAATGCGTGTTTGCAAATTCACCGTTTTTGAAATCATTGTTGAATAATCCTTCTAAAAGATTACCAAACTGAACTGTTCCCTGAGGCATTCTTACTTTGTACATAGTTGCTAAATTTTAGTTTTTAATTATTTTGTTGTTTACCGATATACTTCAAACAAAATACCAAACTAAAAAAAACGACAAAGTATCAGGATTTACTGCTTAAAGGTGACAATATTGCCGGTTTTATATCTTTTCAAGCGACAAAATGGCTTAAATTTAAAAAGGACAATCCGATTGGAATGTCCTTTTTAACTGAAATTGAAAATGCTTTAATCTTTTCTAATCATTTTTGAGAAACTTGACGGTTTGATGATTAAGGGGAATTTCTCCAGTGTTACATCTGATGGATCAAGACCAAAGCCTCTTTCCTCAGATAAACTGTATTTTTTCAGGAAGAAATAGCCTCTCATAATCAGACGCTCATACAATGGCAATTCATTTTCCAGCGAAAGGAATTTTTCAATCACAATAAACCTGAAATCTCCTTTTACATTGTTTTTGCTCAAGGATTCATAACGGCTTACAATATTTACTTCCTTGTTGTTCACCATATCTTCCACCACCTTGCGGAACATCATCTGAATGCGCTGATCAACCCGGAATCCAAGCCTGAACTCAATCCTGATAATTTCATTCGGAATGACCGTATGTACGGAATATTCCATCGTGTAAGGATCATCCATCACATTAACGTGTACAAACCAATAAATATCTGCACGCTTTGGCTTACGGATAAGAATGGAATAAATAATTTTGTGTTCAATTTCCTTTGGGTTGTCGGCACTGGTCAGATATACCAGGTGGGTCGAGTATTTTGGTATTGATTTATCATTGCTCAATTCCTGCAGAATACCTACATAATCATCCAGACGAACAAATTCAACATAACGATTTTTGATTTTGCGCGAGCGATACCAGACAAACATGCAAAGGAATAATAAACCCGCTACAATCAGTGTAACATAACCACCGTGCGGAAATTTCTTGAGGTTGGCAATCAAAAACGAAAATTCAATAGCCAGAAAAACAAGCAGGTAACCAGCAATTGCAATCGTATTTACCCGATGAATAAACATGTAATAAGCAAATAAAATGGATGTCATTATCATGCAAATGGTAATTGCTAATCCATAGGCAGCTTCCATATTAGCCGACTTTCCAAAAACCCATACCATCAGCACACACCCAACAAAAAGCAGTAAATTAATTCCCGGAATATACGATTGTCCTTTTTCGGCTGTAGGATAAAGAATACGCATTTTTGGCCAGAGATTCAGTTTTACCGCTTCACTGATAAGGGTGAATGAACCGGAAATCAAAGCCTGGCTGGCAATAATAGCTGCCATCGTAGCAATAATGATACTGAAGGGAAGAAACCAATCCGGCACGATAGCATAGAAAGGATTGGACTGAGCCGAACTCCAGACATCACCATGATGTGTAAGTAAATACGCGCCCTGGCCAAGATAATTCAGCACCAAACAAAGCTTTACAAAAATCCAGGAAATACGGATATTTCCCCGGCCGCAATGCCCAAGGTCGGAATACAAGGCTTCCGCTCCGGTAGTACATAAAAACACAGCGCCCAGAATCCAGAAACCACTGGGATATTGGGTTAATAATTGAATGGCATAATAAGGATTAAAAGCCTTGAGAATGCTCCAATCCATGCTGATATTTGCCAAACCTAAAGTGCCCAGCATTACAAACCAGATGAACATAATCGGCCCGAACATTTTACCAATCCATGCAGTACCAAATTGCTGGAAGATAAACAGGCCGGAAAGAATAACCAGAACGATACGTACAATAATGCCATCGGGTAAAAATTGCAAGCTGGGAATATTGCGCAAACCTTCTACCGCAGATGTAATGGAAATAGGTGGAGTAATCATTCCATCCGCCAGCAAAGCCGCACCGCCAATCATAGCCAGGATAACCGCCCATTTTCCATGTCTTCGTACCAAAGCATAGAGCGAAAAAATTCCACCTTCACCTTTATTATCTGCACGCAGTGTTAATGAAACGTATTTGATTGTGGTTTGTAAAGTCAGTGTCCAGATAACGCAGGACAAACTGCCGATAATCAGTAATTCCTCAATTGTTTTACCATCGCAAATGGCATTGAACACATATAACGGGGAGGTACCTATATCTCCGAAAATAATACCCAGGGCAATGAGCAGGCCGGCACCAGAAACCTTATTTGCATTTTTACTCACAGAAAATTAACCTTTCGATTTTATTAAAAGGCGAAGGCAAAATTAGTTGTTAAATTGAATTCACAATCTCCAATGCAATATTTATTTCAGAAGTTTTAAGCTATTAAAAAATTGCCGATGTGACGAATTATATCTTTTTAATTTTCTATAAATTTGAATTAACCTTTTATGTCATTTTCCTTTGGCAAATTATCAGTCTGGTAGATTACCTTTGCGCAAGCAAAATAAATATTTGCAAACAGACGAATGCTGAACACTATAGAATCCGCAATAGAAGACCTTAAAAACGGAAAACTTTTAATCGTTGTAGATGATGAAGACCGTGAAAATGAAGGCGATTTTGTCACCACAGCCCGTAACGCCACTCCTGAAATTATCAATTTCATGTCAAAATTTGGCCGCGGATTAATTTGCGCACCGATTACAGCACAGCGTTGTGACGAACTGAACCTGAACCTGATGGTGGAAAATAATACCGTTTTACACCAAACACCTTTTACCGTATCGGTAGATTTAATTGGACATGGTTGTACCACTGGTATTTCTGCTCAGGATCGTTCAAAAACTGTTCAGGCCCTGATTAATCCGGACACTAAGCCCGAAGAGTTGGGAAGACCAGGTCATATTTTCCCATTGCGTGCCCGCCCTGAAGGTGTTTTGCGCCGCTCCGGACATACAGAAGCTACGGTGGATTTAGCTATTCTTGCAGGACATGAACCTGCAGGTGTTCTGGTAGAGATTATGAACGATGACGGCACTATGGCGCGCATGCCAGAGTTGATGGAAATTGCTCAAAAATTTGATTTGAAAATCATTTCCATAAAAGACCTGATCGAATACAGATTAGAAAAAGAAAGCCTTGTTGAGGAAATAGTGCGTGTTGAAATGCCGACCAAATTTGGTGACTTCAAACTCGTGGATTTCAAACAAAAGAATTCAGGTGAGCAACACCTTGCGTTGATAAAAGGAACCTGGGAAAAAGATGAGCCCGTTTTGGTGCGCATGCATAGTTCTTGTGTGACCGGAGACGTTCTTCATTCACTGCGTTGCGATTGTGGTGACCAGCTGGAAGCTGCTATGAAAATGGTGAATGCTGAAGGTAAAGGTGTAGTTATTTATATGAACCAGGAAGGAAGAGGAATCGGACTGGCTAACAAACTGAAAGCATACAAGCTTCAGGAAGAAGGAAAAGATACTGTAGAAGCAAACCTTGCACTTGGATTTAAAAATGACGAACGTGATTACGGTGTAGGAGCACAGATTTTGCGTCATTTAGGCGTTTCCAAAATTCGCCTGATCAGCAATAATCCCCGCAAACGCGCCGGTTTATTGGGTTATGGATTGGAAATTGTGGAAAATGTTGCAATTGAAATTGCCTCAAACCCGCACAATGAATTTTATTTGAAAACAAAACGTGATAAACTCGGACACGAAATTATGAAGTAAGTTTTTTTGCTTTAATTTGTCCACATATCTGCACTTATCCTGTTTTGAAGATTTTATTTCTGGCCAACCGCGTACCCTATCCTCCTTTCAGAGGTGATAAACTCAAGATTTTCAATCTTGCCAAGAGGCTGTACCCGCATCATGAATTGCACTTACTCACCTTTGCGCAAAATGAGGAGGACTGGACTTTTGCAGATGAATTAAAAAAAATATTTGCCAGCGTTCAGTTTATTGGTTTGCCAAAATGGAAATCGGCTCTGAATTGTGTTGCAGGAGTTTTTGGCAAAGTTCCTTTTCAGGTGCATTATTTCCGCAGCAGGGCAATGACTGCAGCAGTAAATAATCTTCTTGCCAAAGAGCAATTCGATGTCGTGCATGTTCAGCACCTGCGAATGGCACAGTATTTTGAAAACATTTCAGGTGTCCCCCGTATCCTGGATTTACCGGACGCATTTTCTCTGTATTGGCAAAGAAAACAGGCAAATACAAAAAATCCTATTCTTCGATTCTTTGAAAATCTGGAGCAGCGAAGGGTATATAAATATGAGCAAATTTTAGCAAAATATAACCTTTCTCTTGTGTGTTCTGCTGAAGACAAATCATACTTAGAAAGGGAGCACAGTCTGAATAATATTTCTCTTTTACCTAATGGAGTCGATACCGGTAATTTTTTTCCGCGCCCTCACGACTATAGTCATAATACTACCCTCCTGTTTACCGGCAATATGGATTATGGTCCGAATATTGACGCTGTAATCTATTTTACAGAAACAATATTTCCGATTGTTCAACAGCAATTTCCAGCTGTACAATTTGTCATCGCCGGACAAAGACCTGTTCCGAAAGTGACAGATTTGGCGAATGAAAAAATTAAAGTAACCGGTTTTATTCCGAATCTTGCCGATAAGTATAATGAAGCCAGTATTGTCGTTGCTCCGCTACGATTTGGTGCAGGGACCCAGAATAAAGTATTGGAGGCAATGGCAATGGGTGTACCGGTAGTTTGTTCGAATATTGGTTTTGCAGGTCTTGGTATCGATAGTGGGGAAGGTGCGATAATGCAAACAAATCCGGAAGAATTTGCACAAAGTATTATAGACCTGCTTAGTTCTGAAGAGATGCGCAAAAAGGTTGGCGAGCAGGGCGTTGCTGTCATTCAAAACAAATTCAGCTGGGATATTATTGCAAGCCAACTCGAAGCATATTTTCAAACCTTTACCGTTTCAAAATAAATTTACTTCAAAATGAAACACTGGTTTCATCTGATATAAATTAAAAAATCCCCGATAGAATATCTACCGGGGATTTTCATTACAATCTTTTTAAATTAAAGTATGCCTAATTTAGTTTTTACAGCAGGTAACATATTGTCAGCATCACGTGTAACCAAAACTGAACCGGTAGAAACGTCAAAAACATAATCAATTGCTTTTTCTTTAGCTACATCTTTGATTGCTTTTTCAGCTTTATCAAGAATTGGCTTGAACAGCTCTTGCTTTTTAGTAACTACTTTCTCTTCTGCACTTTTCTGTGTTGATTCGATGCGAGCGCCCAAATCAGTGATTTCTTTTTGTTTTACTTCTTTCACTGCATCAGTCATCGTTTTTTCCTGTGCCTGATAATCGCCCATTTTCTTTTGGTATTCTTTGCTCATTGTTTCCAATTGATCTTCAAAAGATTTGGCATAAGTTTTCAAATCTGCATCTGCTTTTTTCACTTCAGGCATCAAGCTCAAAAGTTCCTGAGAGTTAATGTGACCAATTTTTAAAGATTGAGCTTTGGTAGTAGCAAATAATGCAAATGAGCAGGCAACTAAAAGAATGATTTTTTTCATTAGAATTTGTATGTAAGTTTTAATTTAAGAATTGCGAAAATATCAATAATTAGGTAAGATCGGTAGTTTTTATTTTACAATACCGAGAGATTTTAACACATCATCACTGCGGTCGAGTTTTGGATCAGCGTAAAACATTGTAACTCCACCCGCTTTGTCTAATACGATATCATATCCGCGGGCAACTGCCATTTTCTGTACGGCGGTATAAACTTTGTCCTGAACAGGCTTTACGAGTTCCTGACGTTTTTTAAACAAATCTCCTTCATAACCAAAATATTGCTTTTGTAAATCTTTTGCGGCTTTTTCTTTGCTCATGATTTCATCTTCCCGTTTTTTGCGCATATCATCATTCAGCATTGCACGCTCAGCCTGATAGCTTTTGTACATTCTATCCACCTCTTTCATCTTTTCATCAACCTCAGTTTGCCAGTTTTTGGAAAAGACATCCAATTGGGTTTGTGCTGTTTTATAATCCGGAACTTTTTCCAGAATATATTTGGAATCAATGATGCAATATTTCTGTGCGGATACACCAAATGCACTGCACAATAAGAATAAAATCGGAATGATTACTTTTTTCATTGCTTTTATTTAAATAGTGAATAATGACTAATTCCCGTTTCAGACAATGTCTGCTTGTTTAAGTTTAAGTCTGCAGTTTATATTAACATAAATATCGCAATCTTATTCCGGCTCGAAGCCCAGCATGAAGGTAATCTTTGACATATCCTTCAGGCTTGTTTTGCCGGTGCCGTTCGGGTTAAACTGATATCTGTCCAATCCAATACCATAATCAAGTCCGAGCAAGCCAAACATTGGCAGGAATAAACGGATACCAACACCAACATCGCGGTTTAATCTGGTCGGATTAAAGCTGCTGAAATTATTCCAGGCGTTAGCTGCGTCTGCAAATACCAAGCCATAAATAGTCGTTGTAGGGCTAAGAGAAAATGGATAGCGAAGTTCAGCTACATATTTATTAAAGATGGTAGCACTTGATGCATAAACATCATATCCGCGTTGCGAAATAACATCACGTCCGATAAAGAAGTTTTGACCTGAAAGACCGTCACCACCCAATTGGAAGCGTTCAAAAGGAGACAAACCAATATCCGGATTGTAGTATCCCAGGAAGCCCATTTTAGCTGAGAATTTGAATACCATATTTCCAACAATGGTTTTATACCAGTCGGCTTTAAAACGGTATTTGTGGTATTCTATCCATTTATACTTTTGTGCCTGACCAACAGTTGCGTAGTCAGTTCCGTTGAATGAACTGTATGGAGGTGTAAACTGGAAGCTGAAGCTGATATCAGAACCACTGCGCGGATATGTTGGCTGATCTAAAGTATATCGCTGAATGGCAACTTTAAAGAACAGGTTATTACTATAACCATCAGTGAAATCGGAGATCAATCCGGAATACTTCTGCAATTGATAATTCTGATAGTTTACACCATAACTCAATACAAAGTTTTCATCAGGCCATTTTACCCTTTTGCTCAATGTCATACCACCGCCAAAAACTTTAATAAAAGATTTGGAACCATCAGCCAGCGATTGAGAATATTTACTGTAGATGAAGTTAGTGGTCAGCGAGTTTGGTTTTTTACCGCCAAGCCATGGTTCTGTCAGCGAAACGTTTAACGAATTGTAGGTAACACCATTTGAAGAATAGTTTACCGCAAAACGTTGTCCGTCACCTACAGGCAATGGATCCCACAAGCGTGGTTTGAACATATTGCGCAGCGAAAAGTTATTAAACGTAACCCCAATCTGACCATAGAAGCTTACACCACCACCAAAGCCCATAGACATTTGCAATTGATCACTTGATTTCTCTTCAACTGAATAATTGATATCCACCGTTCCATCAGGGCGTGGTTTTGGCGTTGGAATTGTTTTTTCAGGGTTGAAAAAGCCCAGAGCGGCAATTCTTCGGGTGGTCATCATGATGTCCGCACGACTGAATTTACTGCCGGGATAAGTAACAATTTCCCTGCGGATAACCCGCTCATTGGTGCGGTCATTTCCTTCAATGGTTACGTTATTAATGGTGGCTTGCGCACCTTCTGTAATTCTGATTTCATAATTAATGGTATCCACATCTACTGAAGTTTCAACCGGGTCAATACGGAAATACAAATAACCATCATCCATGTAAAGACTGCTGATATCCTGACCATTCGGATCTGGTATGG
>DLGS01000340.1 GCA_002482815.1 Bacteroidetes bacterium UBA7688 | reverse complement strand
CAATTGTTTTCATTGAATGAACTTCCCTATGTTTGCATTATTGACCTTGATTTTTACGACAAGAATGTGCTGGCACAGGTTCAAGAATTAAGGACAGAATATCCAACCATAAAGCTTATTGCTCATAGTGATATTGATGCTGAAAAAGTCGTAAAACCTCTTTTTGAAATTGGTTTTTCTAGTTATTTGCTCATTGGTAGCGATACAGACGATTTCAAGAAAGCCATTGAAGTTGTTATCAATGGCGGAAGATATTTTAGTGTGGGAGTAGCAAAAATCGCGCAGGAATATTTTAATAATGATTTTCATAGTGAATAAAGTAATTCCTTCTACTAACTTATTAATAAGTTTTATTTCAGCCATATTCTTCATAATGGGAAAAAACTTATTCTGTAATTTAAGCAGTAATTATCCCTTTTGCTAGCTCATTCGCAACATTATTCGTATATTGCGATATTTAATTTTTACAGATAAATATGCCGAAAAAAATCAATCTAAAGATTTTCAAAGACTTTGTTGAATCAAGTAATTTTGGAGGTTTCCTCCTTTTTTTATGCGTAGTGATTTCAATGATAGTGGCAAATACATCAATGGCCGCTCCGCTACAAAATTTATTGGACACAAAGCTGGGGTATGAAAATGAAGCCATACACCTCAATTATTCCGTAAGTATGTGGATCAACGACGGATTGATGGCAATCTTTTTTCTGTTGGTAGGTCTGGAAATTAAAAGAGAAATTGTTGAAGGAGAACTCTCTTCTCCCAAGAAAGCTATTTTGCCTATCCTTGCTGCTATCGGTGGAGCAGTAGTACCCGCATTGATTTATGTAAGTTTTAATTCCGGTAGTGAAACAGCTTCCGGCTGGGGTATTCCTATGGCTACGGATATTGCTTTTGCATTGGCCGTAATTTCGCTGTTAGACAAAAGAGTACCAACCAGTTTAAAAATATTTTTAGCGGCTTTAGCGATTGTGGATGACTTGATTGCCATTTTAGTCATTGCAATTTTCTATTCATCCGGAATTGAGTTAGGCTATCTAGGCTATGCCGGAATTGGAATGCTAGTACTGATTTTGATGAACCGTTTTAATGTTAAAAATCCCTATCTATATCTAATACCAGGAGTTTTTGTATGGTATTTTGTGCATCATTCTGGCATTCATGCCACTATAGCAGGTGTACTGGTAGCTATGACCTTGCCAACCAATGATACAGAAGTTGAATCTCCGTTAGAGAAACTAGAACATGCACTTGTAAAACCGGTAAATTTTCTGATTATTCCCATTTTTGCATTCGCTAATACAAATATTACAATTCATCAGGAAATGATAGAAGGACTGACTTCCCCGTTAGGTTTAGGTATTTCACTGGGATTAATTTTTGGTAAGCCCATTGGCATTGTTGCAACCTCTTTGATATGTTCTAAATTAGGGATAGGTCAACTTCCTGCAAACAGTAACCTTATTCACATTATTGGCTTAGGATTATTAGCTGGAATAGGTTTTACAATGTCCATATTTATATCTATGCTTTCATTTGACAATCAGGTTTTCATTGAAGAGGCCAAGCTATCTGTTTTAATAACATCACTCATTGCGGGTATCTTAGGATATGTGATTTTGAATTTATCCAGTAGAAGAAAGGGTAAGAAGACTGAAATTTAAATTCAGTCTTTTTTACTATAATATTTCTCCTTTAGCCATAAACTTGCCCTTACCAATAATATGAGTACAGGAACTTCTACCAGTGGGCCGATAACACCTACAAATGCCTGTGGCGAATGAATGCCGAAAATCGATATTGCTACGGCTATTGCCAATTCAAAATTGTTTCCTGTGGCTGTAAATGCGATGGATGCGTTTTTGTCGTAAGGAACTTTAAGAGATTTATTGATAAAGAAGCTCACGAAAAACATCAACACAAAATAGATGATTAGCGGTATGGCTACTTTTACTACATCCATTGGTAATTCCAGTATTTTATCGCCTTTCAAGCTGAACATTAATACTATCGTAAACAATAAAGCGTATAAGGTAATTGGCGATATTGCGGGGACGAATTTTCGGTTATACCATTCTATACCTTTTGATTTTATAAGGAAGTAACGGCTTAAAAAACCTGCCAGGAATGGAATACCCAAATATATCAATACGCTTTCGGTAACATCTTTCATGGATACGCTTACATTGAAATTGGCTAATCCTAATTTTGCAGGTAATACATTGATGAATAACCAAACTAAAAAGCTGTAAGTAAATATCTGGAAGATGCTGTTTAATGCAACTAACATAGCTGTATATTCTCTGTTTGCTTTAGCTAAGTCACTCCAAACGATGACCATGGCAATACATCTTGCCAAACCGATAAGAATTAAGCCTGTCATGTAATCGGGTTCGTTACGTAAAAACAAAACCGCTAATCCAAACATCAATACCGTGCCGATTACCCAATTGAGCAATAAGGATATGCCAATTACTTTTTTATCTCTAAATGCTTTGGGCAATAAGGAATAATCAACCTTTGCCAAGGGTGGATACATCATCAATATCAATCCTATTGCCAATGGAATATTGGTAGTGCCAACAGATAAGCTGTTGGTAACATTAGAGATTTTGGGAAAGAAATGACCCAAACCCACGCCAATTGCCATTGCAAGGAATATCCATAAAGTAAGGTATCTGTCTAAGAATTTTAATTTTGGTTGCATGGCTAATTTGTAAGTTCTTTATATTGGTTTGATGTCAATAAGTCTTCTAATTCTGTAATGTCTTTTATTTCAATTTTTATCATCCAACCGTCTTTATAAGGATTGTCGTTTATGAGTGTGGGTGCTTTCAAAAGTAGTTCGTTCGTTTCAGTGATTTTACCCGATACAGGCATAAATAAATCACTGACCGTTTTAACTGCTTCAACAGAGCCGAATACTTCGTCCTGCTGAAAACTATATCCAACGTTTGGTAAATCCGCATATACGATTTCGCCCAATTCACTTTGCGCAAATTCTGTAATGCCTATTGTACCTGTGTTGTCCTGTATGCTTATCCAGGTATGTTCTTTTGAATACTTTCTATCGGTTGGAAATTCCATTTTTATAAATTTTAGATTAGTAACCTCTTCTTAAATTTTCTGCGTATTCGTTTGGTAAAATGCTTTCTTCAACTGCTTTTGCAGCCCTTTCAATATCATAATCAAAGCGTATAAATTCTACACTGATACTATCTTTATCCAACACAGAACTGTTTTCATTAATCGTAAGCATTACATAACCGCCTCTTACATCGCTGTCCTTCGGTTTACCAACCGAACCGATATTAATGGCGTGTCTGAAATGATTTTGACCGTCAATACCCGAATTTAAAACTCTGTGATAAGGTTTGTGTGTGTGTCCGAAGCACATAATGTCTGCATCGGCTTGCTCCATAATGCGAAGCATACTTTTTTCCTCACGGTCTTCAAAAAGATATTCGTTTATTTTTCTCGGACTTCCGTGTACCAAAAGCAAATTCAATTTATCTTCATTCAGTTGAAATTCTACTTTGATATGGGCTGGAAGTGTACGCAAATACGCTCTTTCTTCATCTTTCATCAAAGAATTTGTGAATGAAATAGAAATATTTCCGTTATCTTTTTCACTGTCTGTTTTGTAGGCACAACCGCATTCGTTGCTCATTCTGCCAATGCCAAAATCGTAATTTCCGGCAATGGTTGGTATTCTCCTTTTACGGATTTCGTTTACCACTTCGTTTGGCCAAATATTATAGCCCACCAAATCGCCCAAACAATAAATACTGTCTGGTTTTCTTTTTTCAACATCTTCAAAAAATGCTTCTAATGCAGGTAAATTGGCGTGAATATCACTGAATAATGCTATTTTCATTTTGTCTGATTTTTATTGTTTAAATATTTTGTTTAAGATAACTTTAGATAAGATTAAATAAATACCCTAATAATGCTCCTCCAATAACCACAAAGGCACTATTTATTTTTTTGAATTTGAAAACTACGATCGCACTTATCATTGCAATTAATATCGTCCGCCAATCAGTAATAGTTTCTTTGCCCATTGTAAGACAAATAGCGACTATGATTGCAACAGATGCCACATTGACCGCATCGAGAAAAATGGACAGTCCTTTAGATTGGCGCATTTTTTTCATCAAGGGATTTAGCAATGCTACTAAAATAAACGACGGCAGAAAAATAGCAATCGTAGAAATAACTGCTCCGGATAGTCCGTTGATTTGATAGCCAATAAACGTAACTGAAGAAAAAACAGGACCTGGGGTAAACTGTCCAACAGCAATAGCATCCATTAATTGCTGCCGGGTGAGTAAGCCCGTTGCAACTAACTCCGTATCTAAAAAGGCGAAAAGAACATAACCACTTCCATAGAGGATAGCACGGATTTTCAGGAATATCCAAAATAATTTGGTATTTGTTTCAGAGAGTAAGGGGCTTTGTGCGATTTGTAAGAATGCGAGCGGGATAAAACTTTGGAGCGTATTTCTTTTGCTCTGAATAGAATACAAACCCATTGCCAGCAATCCCGCTCCAAACATCAAATAGATTTCACTAATGCCGAATAATGACAGTACCAAAACAAGAATACCTACAACCGCCAAGAATGTGGACTTGACAGATTTCTTTGCTAATGGAAAAACAGCTCCTATGATAATAGCGATGATTGCAGGTTTGATACCGTAAATAAAGGGCTGTACTTCGGGCAATTGTCCGTATTGCTGATACAACCATGCAAATATCCCGGTAATGAAAACCGCAGGTAAAATAAAGCATAACCCCGCAACAATTAACCCTTTCCAACTGCCTTTGTCATAGCCGATGTGTATCGCCATTTCTGTACTGTTGGGGCCAGGAATGAGATTAGTAGCTCCCAACAAATCCAAAAAATGCTGTTCGCTCATCCATTTCTTTTTGACAACAACTTCCTGCTGCATCATAGCAATATGAGCCGCGGGACCTCCGAAGCCAATAAAACCAAGCTTGAGAAAGAGCTTGGCAATTTCCTTTATTTGAATATCACGCTCCATTTCTCATTACGATTTTATCAATAGACCAATTACCTGCACCTTTGATTAACAAAAACATACTTCCCAAAAGCATCGCCCAATCCGTACGGCTACCGTGCAGCAATTCCCAAATACCCTCATTAGCCAAAATAGATGTTTTGGTCGTGGCAATGGCAACCAGCATAATGATGATGAGCGGAATACTTGCTAACCTTGTAAGCAACCCGAGCAAAATAAGTGCTCCGCAAAGGATTTCAAATATGCCTACAAAACTTCCAAGAAATTCAGGAGATGGCAAGCCAATTTTTTCAAACCGCCCGGCTCCCCGTAAAGTAGGAAATAGAAATTTCTGAATGCCCTCCGATAAAAAAACACCTCCAACAATCAGTCGGATTATGATTGTTGTCTTTGAATTATCTGTATGAATGATTTTTGAAAACATATAAATTCAATTTTAACAACATCCGCCACCTGGAGTACAAGCATTAGCATTATTTACAGGCAGTTCCGCCAAATTTTTCTTTTGTTTATCTGAAGGAATCCCGCAGGCATCTTGAGCCAAGCAGGCTGTTGTTTTATTTTTCAGTACAAATGTCTCTCCGTTGAAATCCAAATCATACTTGCCAATAGTTTCGCTTTGGTATTCCACCTCAATTTCCGCATCTTCAATACCTAATTTTTCTTCGGATAGCTTGATGATGTTTAATAGTTTAACTGGCTTTAATTTGTGCTCGAAATCGTCCGCATTCCATAATTGGAAGTTTACAACTTTTTCTGACCGGATTACGCCACCACAGTCTATAAAGTTTTTAGTAATTTGTCCCACTTCGGTAACGTGGAAATGTTCTGGAACTAAAGTTCCGTTTTCTAATTGAAATCCAACATTTACTAATGTTGGCAGGATTTCTTTAATTTTTGATAACTTCATATTTCTGATATTAATTCAATAAATGTTATATTGCAATGTTACGATGTTTTGGTGTTAAAAAAAAACGCTTAACAGCATTCTTTACTATTTACATTCTCGACAAAAAAGCTATTGAGTTCCTTCTTAACCTCATTCCAGACTGTTTCATTAATACAGTAACATACACTAGTTCCTTCTATATTTCCTTTAATGATACCAATATTTTTCAGCTCTTTCAAGTGTTGTGAAATTGT
Source organism: Bacteroidetes bacterium UBA7688 (assembly GCA_002482815.1). Lineage (GTDB taxonomy): Bacteria > Bacteroidota > Bacteroidia > Chitinophagales > Chitinophagaceae > Rurimicrobium. Next base: position 1,861 of record DLGS01000340.1, on the reverse strand, counting down.
CGCTTGTGCCAATCCCAATTCTTCTACCAGATCATTACAGATGCAGGCATTTTGTTTAATGATATGTTGCAGTATAGCTATACGGGCAGGATGAGCCAGTGCCTTTAAAATACCAGCTAAATGGTTCTGCTGTTCTGTAAAAATTTCGGTTTTTGTGACACCCATCAGTTTAAAAAAATAAATATATCGCAATATTACGATAATAAATTTAAACAGCAATAATTTTTAAAAAATTATTGCTGTAGTTGTAATATTAAACTTGTATAATCCAATGCTATTTATTAGTCATTACTTTGTAGGTAGGATCTTCAATAATATTCACATCAATAACTGTTTCTGCATTTTTAAGTAATTGCCTGCAATCTTGGCTTAAATGACGTAAATGTAGTTTTTTACCTTCCTTGTGATACTTCTCCGTAATTTTATTCAAGGCTTCAATTGCGGACATATCTACAACTTTGCTTTCCTTGAAATCTATTATCACCTCATCGGGATCGTTTTTAACATCAAATTTTTCGGTAAATGCCATAGCAGAGCCAAAGAAAAGCGGGCCAAAAATTTCGTAATGCTTTACACCATCTTCATCTACATACTTTCTAGCACGTATTCGTTTGGCACTTTCCCAAGCAAATACAAGAGCCGAAATAACTACACCTATCAAAACGGCTAAAGCTAAGTTGTGTAATAATACAGTTATAACTGCTACCAGCATACCAATAAAAATATCGTGACGAGGCATTTTATTAATGATTCGAAAGCTGACCCACTCAAATGTGCCTATAGCTACCATCATCATCACCCCGACTAATGCCGCCATTGGAATTTGCTCGATTACAGGACCTGCAACCAGAATGATTAATAAAATTGCTATAGCTGCAACTATTGCAGAAAGTCTGGCTCTTCCTCCAGCTCCGATATTCACTAAAGTTTGGGCAACCATTGCACATCCACCCATTCCGCCGAAGAAACCGTTGGTGATATTGGCTATACCTTGCGCCGCAGCCTCACGGTTAGATTGTCCCTTTGTGCTGGTTATTTCATCAACCATATTAAGCGTTAACAGACTTTCAATCAATCCAACCCCTGCCATTACCAAGGCATAAGGGAAAATAATTTTCAATGTTTCCAGAGTAAAAGGAATAGAAGGGATGTGAAATGAAGGTAAAGAGCCTCCTACAGAGGCGATATCAATAACTTTTTTAGTATCGATGCCGAAAAAATATACAATACCAAAGACAACTATTATTGCTACTAAAGATGCAGGAACCGCTTTTGTAAATTTTGGCAATATAAATACGATGGCTATAGTTAATAATGTCAATCCAGCCATTAGATAAAGCGCCGGCCCCTGCATCCAACCTTCTATCCCGTTTTCTACAACTTTAAATTGAGCTACCTGTGCCATGAAAATGATTACTGCAAGGCCGTTTAAAAAACCATACATTACTGGTTGTGGGATCAGGCGGACAAATTTACCCAGTTTAAAAATTCCTACTGAAAATTGCAGTACACCTGCTAATATAACCGCAGCAAAAAGATATTCCACACCGTGTGATGCTGCCAATGCGATAAGTACTACTACCGTTGCTCCGGCTCCCCCAGAAACCATTCCGGGTCTGCCTCCCAAAATTGCAGTAACAATACCCATTAAAAAAGCTGCATAAAGCCCTGTCAAAGGCGAAAGCCCTGCCAGAATAGCAAAGGATAAAGACTCAGGTATCATGGTCATAGCGACCGCAAGACCCGCAAGAATTTCGTTTTTGTAATTAATTTTCTGTTTGAAATCAAACAAATTGATAATTTTCTGCATAAAAATTTATGTTTAAAGTGGTAAAAATGTAAATAGAAAAGTATGTACACG
>DLGS01000087.1 GCA_002482815.1 Bacteroidetes bacterium UBA7688 | reverse complement strand
ACACGGCTTTCTTATCTCATGCAGTTGTCATGGGAAGTACAACGTAAAAAACGCATAACAAGGTCAAAAGCATTGCAGGCGGCGTGGGCAATTACGAACAACGAGGATATAACCGTTTATTACCTCGTTAAACGCCACAGCAACCGCAATTCACCCAATAAAATTGAAGCAAGAGAATTAGCCCTGTTTGCATCTCATTAATCAGTAACCATTTTTTATTCGATAATTAAAACAACAGTTATGGAAATCATCGCAAGATTGACAAAAGACGCAGAAGTAAAAACACTTAAAGACGAAAGACAGGTAGTCAATTTCTCCGTAGCCATTAACGACAGCTACAAACCCAAAGGGGCAGCTGAAGTAATTAAAGTAACCACTTATGTGGACTGTGCCTATTGGGCAAATCCCGGCATAGCTAAGTTCCTGACCAAAGGCACTTTGGTAGAGCTCTATGGACGTATCAGTGTAAACGCATACATCAATATGCAGGGTGAAGCCAAAGGAAGTTTGCGTTTTCATGTAAACAATATCAAACTGCATGGAGGTAGTAAAAGCAATCCTAACACAAACGACAGGGAACAGGAAACTGTGACCGTAGTAGCCGGACAACTCACAGAACCCCTTGAGGACTTACCATTCTAAAACCCATTTTATGCAACAAGTAAATGACAGTATCGAAATCGGGATGTATGCCGCCTGTTTAGCCGATAACTGGCTAAATGAACTCTATGAGAAATCAGGCAAAGGTTATATCGCAGCCCTTGACGAAATCACCGCATGGGCGCATGAATTCTATAACAGCTATTACGAAAAACTGAAAGACTGGGAAACCTTCGAGCAAAGTACAGACAATATCTATAATGCTTGTTGCTGGGATGATTTTGTCATTGCATGGGGGAAAGACCGCTTGGCAAAATACCTGTCTGAAAACTAAAAACATCCGCATCGGATGGCTTCCATCCGGTGCATTTTAAACATTAAAAAATCAACATCTATGGCACACAATATCAATTTTAACGAACGCAGCGGCGAGTACAGTTTTTTCTCAGTAAAAGAAAAGCCTTGGTGGAGTCTCGGCAAAGTAGTAGAAGACTACCCAAACAGCCTTGAAGCACTCCAATTTGCCCACTTGGATTATGAAGTGATAAAGGAAAATTTGTACACGACTTCTTTTAATGCAGACGGTCAGGCAATGGATTTTACCAAAAGAGTAAAAACACACTATGCCACCATCCGTAAGGACACAGGCGATATTTTAGGTGTAGTGGGTAAAGATTATCAGATTGTACAGAATGTGGAGGCATTCAGTTTTTTTGATGCCATTGTGGGTGGTGATGGTATCCAGTATGAAACCGCCGGGGCTTTGGGAAATGGTGAGCGCATTTTTATTACTGCCAAACTACCGGACTATATCAAAGTAGGTAAAGAGGATTTAATTGAGCAGTATTTATTCTTGACTACCTCACACGATGGATACGGAAGCATTACAGCCACTTTCACTCCTATTCGAGTGGTATGTCAAAATACTTTAAACGCAGCCCTCAGAAACCATAGTAACTGTATTAAGATTCGTCACACCACAGGTGCAAAAGAAAGATTGGAACAGGCACATAAACTAATGGGGATTACAAACAACTTAAGCGCACAACTAGAAACCATTTTTAACCGTTGGTCAAAAGTACAAATCAGCGACCCCGAAGTAAAAAAACTGATTCAGCAGGCTATGTGTCCAAATAAAGAAGTGTATAGCAACTTGCAAGCGGGAAAAGACGATGCTTTAAGTACCGCTTTTAAGAATATATGTGATAACGCATTTACCTATGCCATGAGCAATGAGACACAAACCATGGACACTACCCGTGGAACATTGTTTGGGGCATACAATAGCGTGACTGGTTACTTTCAGAATGTTCGCACTTACAAAAACGATGAAGCCAAGTTAAAATCATTATTGTATGGTGGCATCGGTCAGCAGCGCACACAAAAGGCGTTTGATCTGTGCCTTTCTTTTGAAAGAACCGAAACCATTGGCGTATATAATTAGCAACCTATCCGGCAGCTTTGGGGGCTGCCGGTTTTCATTATTCATTCAACTTATTTCAAATGATCAATCAAATATTTGTATTGCAATCCGTCGATATGTTGGAGGACATCGAAGGGGAATTTTATGTAATAGAAAAGTTTCCTTACCCCTGTTTTGTGACAGACGAAAACGGGGAGATCAAAACGTATTCAATCTATGCAGATGCGAAAGCTGAAGCAGATAGCTGCCAGCAGGGGTTTGTGTTGATTTTTTAAAAATCAAAAAAGCTGCCGCCCCTTATGATATGAGACCTCATAAATGGGGGCGGCAGCTTGGTTATGCTGGAACATATTTTAATACTGTACCATTCCAAAGTGTATTTGGCACTTTTCTGAAGCCAGTTTTTGTATACTGATCCATAAAGACAGAAAAGGACAATAAGGTTTCTCCGTAACTGTTTTTTAAATGGTCGTCGCTTTTGTATTTCCGTTTCTCATTAAAAAAACGTGTAGCAATATATGTATCTAAAAGTTCAATAATTGTATTCTTCTTTAGACGCAGGTAGTCTGCATACATTATTAGTGTATCAATATTTATAATAGACAACATTTTTACCCTTGCCGTATTCAACCCTTGATCAGTAAGAATTGCTATTTCTTCCTTAAACCATTTGTTTAGCAAATGATTTAAACCAGGAGTATTGAAACTGACATCATGTACAATTACAATGGGGTAAATAGAAACATTCTCAGGTTTGTAATTTGTATCAAATCCATTCTCCATTTTTAGTACCCGCGCAACGTTTCTTGCAAGTTGACGGACTGCCTTCGGTTTCTGTTTGCCATTATCCTTTTGATCATAATAAAATTTAGCCTTCAATTCTGATAGTATCTTTTTAAGATCGCCCGACTGTTTAATATCAGCATTTATGAATACTGATTTGCTTTCAAAAAGGCATATTTTGTTTCCCTGCCGAAGATAGTAGTCGATCCCGCCTTTTCCTTTCAGTGTATCATCCATTTGATCTCCTGTAACCCGTATGTAAGAGCGCTTTTCATAGATATATTCCATCAAGTTGTACAACAGATAACTTTCGGCAAAATTCTTGGTATAAAATGTGTTCCAATTATTTATCATTTTAACTGGCATTGCATCATATAAAACTTTGAAATGGAAAAATAATCCTTTAAATATTTTTTCGATTAGAAACAGCGGGTAAATTACTGAATAGAGCCCTTCAGATTTTTTATATAAGGGATTGCCGCTTAGTAATTTGAAGTCTGCATTTAATTCTTCATCCAGTTTTTTGAGAGAAAGTGCGTCTAAAAAGAAACAGTTCTGTCCATATTGTTCATTTTGCGGAATATTTACATCCGCCCAGGCTGCATCCAACTTTTGCGTTTCAGCATATACCAAAGGGAAAATAAATCGGAAATATTCTTGCCAGTTATGCAAGCCGAAATGCTGGTACATTTCTTCGAGTAAAGTTTGAGCTTCTGGCCGCTTTTCTAAAAACTCGAAAAGCATATATGCTTTTATCATTTGACAGTTGAAAACATTGTACAAATGATAGTTAATAAATTCTCCAGTCGGAAACTGCTGGTGCAATATTATAAGGGCCAGTTTATCAGCAGGTTCTATAGTCGCTGCATATTCCGGATTGATCGTTTCTCTTTTGGTGATATCGCTTATAAAATAGAGATATGCTTTAAATAGATTCACCTCTGATTGAAGTTCGGATTGTTCTACTGCTGTCTCAGGCATGTTAAAAGCCAGCTCAAAGAACTTTAGACCGGCTGGAGGAAACAAAAATGAAATGGCCGAGCCATGGAAATCAGATAATTGTTGGCTCTTATTCCAGACATAGTTTTTAAAAACGTTATTACCGGGCCGAAACCACATATTCAAAAGCGCCTTCCAATCCCTGAATTCCGAGGTATGTGGATTATGCCTTATTAGGGATGTACCAATTCTTAACAATGTTGACCTGTCAATGCCTTCCAGATACTGCTCCGGCGGCATCATGTTTTCGTCTGGTAGAATTGTTTCAAATTGGCCCAAAAGACCAAAGCTGAAATTTGGCATTTATACAGATTTAATTGATATTAACTATTCCTGCACAAAGTTCGGGTTTTGGCAGTTGTAGCGCCCAGGAAATTCCGGCATAAAAAAGTTCCTTTTAAAAGCCTGTTCATAATGGATTTATTCCGTTGCTTCCCGGCCTTTATTGCCAAAACCCGGGGACAGTTCCATAATAAATTTTTAAACAAAAAAACACGTTATGGAAAAGGAATTATTGAACAACGACTGGAACATGGTAAGCGAAGTAGAACTGGTGTATAAATCAAAGGTGAAAGCATCCGACCGACCACAGTTAAAAAGAGCGTCTGATGTAGCTGATTTTCTTCGTCAAAACTGGGATCAGAATCGCATTGAATTACTCGAACAGTTCAAGGTAGTATTGTTGAACAAAAATCAGCGAGTATTAGGCATCTATGAAGCGTCAACCGGTGGAGTTACCAGTACCGTTGCCGATCCTAAACTGATCTTTATGGCGGCCTTAAAAATGAATGCAAGTAACCTGATCATCGCGCACAACCATCCAAGTGGTAATCTTCACCCCAGCGAGGCAGATAAAAGGCTTACCCAAAAGATCAAACAGGCCGCAGAGTTTCTGGATATGCGCCTGATTGATCACATAATTATATCCACTGAAGGATATTTTTCTTTCGCAGACGAAGGGCAGCTTTAAGCCCTTTTTTTGTTCGCCACTTCCTCTTACTCGGGCATAATATGCCCATGTCTTTTTTGCAACCCCCTCCCTATCTAACTTTACTTTCTGAAATAGCAGTTTGCCTGTTCCCGCAAACGGCAAGATGTTCAAACGTGGCCACGTTTGGGCATCTTGCCCCTTCCCTCGAAACTCGTACGGGGGGATAAAGCAGTCCTGAACAAAGTGAAAAAGAACCGTGATGAAAGACAAGGAAAACGAAGTGCGCCATCTCATCCTGAAAATCAGGATGAATGCCACCGAAAAAAAACAACTCAAAAAACTACAGCAGTCAAGCACTGAAAAAACAGTTAGCAATTATGTGCGCAAAGTAGCATTACAAAAGCCGGTGATTGTAAGCTATCGTAACCAGTCTGCAGACGACTTTCTGAAAGAGATGTTAGAGCTTACCAAACAGTTGAATGGAGTGGGTAATAATTTCAACCAGGCGGTACACAAACTACATACACTTGACCGCATCCCGGAGTTCCGTACCTGGATTCATGAACAGCAGGCCTTACACAGACAGGTTGTACATAGTATTGAAGCTATTCGTTCACGCATGAATCAACTTTACGAACAATGGTTGCAAAATTAACTTCCCCTACGAGGATTGTCGCTGCACTTAATTACAATGAGAATAAAGTGAAAGAAGGTAAAGCAGAATGCCTCCATGCTTCCGGCTATCTGCGTAGTGCGAAAGAAATGAATTTTTACCAGAAACTGGAAGGCTTTGAAAGACTCAATGTATTAAACAGCAGAGCAAGCACGAAGACCCTGCACATATCTCTCAATTTCGACCCTTCGGAGAGAATTCCAAATGCACGCCTGCTTGCCATCGCATCCGACTACATGGAAAAAATTGGATTTGGTTCACAACCCTGGTTAGTGTATAAACATAATGATGCAGGTCATCCGCATATCCATATTGTGACCACTACCATACAACCCGATGGAAAGCGTATTGACACTTACAATATCGGACGTAACCAATCTGAAAAAGCGAGAAAAGAAATTGAGCAGGTCTATGGATTGGTGTGTGCGGAAAAACAGAAACGGGTATTGCATCAACCAATAGCATCTGTACAAGTGGAAAAAATTGGCTATGGCATAACAGAAACAAAGAAAAGTATTGCAAACGTGGTTAATGCCGTATTGAATACCTACCGCTATTGTTCATTACCTGAATTTAACGCCATACTAAAGACCTACAATGTAGTGGCCGACAGGGGGCAACAGGATGGTCGGATGTATGGTCATAAAGGCCTTGTGTATCGGGTATTGGATGTTGCTGGCAATAAGGTCGGTGTTCCGATTAAAGCCAGCTCACTGAATAGTAAACCTACACTGGATAAACTCGAAGCACTTTTTGAAAAAAACAAACCACTAAAAGAACCCTTAAAACTGCCTTTGAAAAATACCATTGACCAGGTGCTTACGCAATCTCCCCACAATATGCCATCATTTATCCGAATACTTGAACAAAAAAATATCCTTACCGTCTTACGGCAAAACAACCAGGGCAGAATCTATGGTATCACCTTCGTTGACAGGAACAATAAATGTGTTTTTAACGGAAGCGATCTGGGGAAATCATATAGTGCAGCACACCTGGAAGAAAAACTGGTGACTTTTAGCCAACTGAAGGCACATCAACACCCGCAGATTCATCCAGAATCATCCAGTGAACAAAGCAAACCACTTGATATACTGGACAGGATCATTTCACCAAGCGAAGAATTTAATTATACACCGGGAACATTACTGAAAAAGAAACGTCGGAAGAAAAGAAAATCGCTTGGATTATAAACCTAACATAAAACAATCAATATGTCAGCAACTGGTGAAAACGAAATGGGATTAAGAAAGATTCTTGACTTAACAAGATTTGCTAGTCTCTTCATGTTACTACTACACTGTTATTTTTATTGCTATGCAGCTTTTGCATCTGTAGGACTGCGAACTGATCTTACAGACAGAATGGTTAGTAATACAGTCAGAACAGGTTTATTCATGAACTTTCATTATTCAAAACTGTTGGCGTTGGGCTTACTATTAATTTCATTATTGGGTACAAGAGGAAAAAAAAGTGATGAAATACCCCCCCGGCGCATTATGATGATACTGGCAATAGGGATAACATTATTTTTTGCAGGTGCGCTATTATTTGACTGGGTATCAGACATAAAAACACTTGCTGTCTCTTATATACTTGTGACCAGTGCAGGTTATCTGTGCATTCTTTCCGGCGGCAATCAGTTAAGCAGGCTGATTCATGTTAAGCTCTTCCAGGATGTATTTAATGAACTCAATGAAACATTTCCGCAGGAAGAACGATTGATCCAAAATGACCACTCCGTTAATTACCCGGCGCGATACCAGTTAAAAAACAAAATGAGGGACAGTTATATCAATATCATAAATCCATTTCGAGGATCGATTGTGTGTGGCACACCGGGGGCTGGTAAATCATGGTTTGTTATACTGCCATTAATCAAGCAAATGATCGAAAAAGGGTATGCCATGCTTATCTACGATTTTAAATACGATGACCTTTCCAAGCCAGCTTATAACTGGATGCTTGCCAACCTGCATAAGTATGGTCAGCCACCCTCCTTTTACTCGCTCAATTTCGATAACCTTGCTGGTACACACCGCTGTAATCCATTAGATCCGCAAAATATGCTGGACATCACTGATGCCACCGAATCTGCCCGGACAATCCTGTTGGGGCTGAACCGGGAATGGATCAAAAGGCAGGGCGATTTCTTCGTGGAGTCACCCATCAATTTCGTAACAGCAGTGATCTGGTATTTACGCAAATATGGTAATGGCTGTTTTTGCACTTTGCCGCATGTTATTGAAATGATGCAGGTGGGTTATGAAGAATTGTTTGCGGTACTCAACACAGAACCTGAAATACAGGTACTTATCAATCCTTTTATAACGGCTTACGAAAACGATGCGATGGAACAGTTGGAAGGTCAGGTTGCATCAGCTAAGATCTGCATGGCCCGGTTAGCTTCTCCGCAATTGTACTGGGTACTATCCGGCAATGATTTTACCCTCGATATCAACGACCCCGAACATCCCAAAATTGTTTGTGTGGGTAATAACCCCGAAAAACAGGCGATCTACGGAGCCGTGTTATCGCTATACATCTCGCGGTTGGTAAAATTGGTAAACAGGAAAGGCAAGCAAAAATGTGCGTTGGTTTTTGACGAGTTTCCAACTATCTATTTTAACAACATGGATTCATTAATCGCAACCGCCCGAAGTAATAAAGTCGCACCTGTTTTGGGGATGCAGGACTTCAGCCAGTTGCGTAAGGATTATGGCAAAGAGCAGGCCGATGTAATTGTTAATATTTGCGGCAACATTATAAGCGGTCAGGTCATGGGCGATAGCGCAAAATTGCTGTCTGAGCGTTTCGGCAAAATTATGCAGGACAGACAGAGCCTTTCCATCAATAGAACAGATACATCGGTGAGTAAATCCAGGCAGCTTGATTTTGCCATACCTGCTTCCAAAATTTCCGCCCTGTCTTCCGGCGAATTTGTCGGTATGGTTTCAGACGACCCGAACGAAAAGATCAAGTTAAAAATGTTCCATGCAGAACTTGTTAATGACAGCCGGGCAATTAACGAGGAGATAAAAGGATTTAAGGATATCCCTCCTGTCAGGGAACTGGATGCCGTTCAGGTAATGGACAATTATTACCAGATCAAGCAGGATATACAAATACTGGTAGAACAGGAAGTTTATCGGCTGAAAATACAGGAGGAAGATATAGACGAATTATAATCGATAAATTATAATCTTACCAACTTTAGCAGGTTTTTCATTCTAAATTTTAGCTGAATTATTCGTAAATTTAAGGTGCTAATTATTAAAGCTCTTTTACATTCTCATCAAATTTTTGCAAGAAAAAACGAAGCCGTTTTATTTTCACCTGCAAATCACCTGCAAATCCACTTAAAATAAAAAAGACCCACCGAAGTGGGTCTTCTTAACTGATTGATTATCAGTGCCCCAGGCGGGAATCGAACCCGCACTCGCTTTTTCGGCGAACAGGAT
>DLGS01000154.1 GCA_002482815.1 Bacteroidetes bacterium UBA7688 | reverse complement strand
GCCCATTCCGGGAAATCCATCGGGGGAATTGGCAAAGCACTCCTTCTGGCTGGTTTCTTGAGCCTATCGGCAACGGCAGCAAATGCACACTGCTATGCTGTTCCGACCTACATGAAAACTTATGCTGTATCCGGTATCGTATCTGCTAACTATACGGATAGTTCAATCAGATTTGACTGCTCCGGTACGACCACTTTTTCAGCGACATCCAGCTTTACAAACTGGAACAGCTATTATTTCAATGGTAATCCCCAAATATTATGCCCTGTCACCTTTCCAACCGAATCCGGCAATATCAAGTTTTACGGGAATACTGAAGTTGTAACCATGACGATGAACAAAATGGATACTATTTATGCCGACGGCGGCACTCTCGACATCAGTAGCCTGACAAGCGACAACTCCATACCGGGACAGTATAATGTGATTTATACCAACTCTTACGTCACTATTTCAGGTACTGCTTATTATCCGGGCGATACATTTTATTCCACACCATCTGACGTTACAACCGCTGTATTGATTACAGATTGTGCCGGCGTTTCATTGCCGGTTCAGCTGCTTGACTTTACTGCAGAAGTAAGGAACCAAAGCATATGGCTAAACTGGAAAGTAGCGGATGAGGAGTTGATGGTTACCCTGCAATACGGCACCGGTATTGGCTGGGAAGACATTTGCCGCATTCAGGGTAGTGCGTTGTATGAGTTTAGCAACCTGAGCAGAAATAACATCTTCCGATTAAAAACAGGGAATGAGTATTCCGCGTCTATCTACAAGCTCATCAATACAATACCTGCTGAAAAAGATGCAGTAGAGGTTTATACAGATTTGAACGGACGGAAGGTAAGCTCCCTGATTCCCGGAAACATCTACATCATCCATTTTAAGAATGGCAGCACATTCAAATACCACTACAGTAATTAATACCTGAGGTTCTTAAAAGCCTTAATGCTGCAAGTATGCAATTCAACTTGCATACTTGCAGCATTCTTGAAAATTTGGATTTTTCGTTTTAAACCGGAATCTAAATGGGATGAACATTTCCCTGCTGAGCCGGACGAAGTGCCGGGATTAATACAAGATAATCCCCCTCTAGAGAGCATGTCCCGCCTTAGCGGTAGCTCAGGGGTAGGTAATAATTTTTTATCAAAAAGCCGTTGCAGATCGCAACGGCTTTTCTACTTTATGCATTAGTATTCAAGGACGCAATAATCCCTCTGAAGCTTTCCAGTCCCGCTTCCATGTTTTCAACGATATCCAGCACCTCTTCATCAGCATCAGAGAAATTGTCGAGTTCGGCCAAGGATTTCTTTTAAGCAAGTTATATCCCGACGGGCTTTGTCTCTTGCTACTTTCTCTTCGTTGGTGAATTTCCGCCAGTGTCCTTCGGGATTGGTTTCACTGTAAAGTTCCTTTCGTTTATGCCTCCTTCAAGTCCTCCTCTCCTCTGCCTTTTTCCAGTTGGAAAAACGGCTACCCATATGCAGGATCCATTTGAAAAAAGGCCAGCGGATACGGCTGTAATAACCATAGCAAGAACGATAGAAATTTATTTAAAGGAACTATTGGGAGAGGGGGAATATCCTGAAACCTATGACGCCGGAAAGTTTTATCAGTTATAAGTTGCTGAACAGATTTATCCCGCCTTCAACTCATACACCTGGTAGTCACCGTCGGTTGATGTGCCCTTAAAACTGAAACCGCTTTTTTCCAGCACCTTTATAGAGGCTGCATTCTCTGCGTGCGTATAAGCTTCGATAGTTTTTAACCCCATAAACCCTAAGCCGAATTTCAGACCGGTTTGTAATACCTCCTGCATCAGTCCTTTATTCTGATGTTGCGGGTATATGCTAAACCCTATTTCTGCTTTATCCTGTTCTTTCTCCCAGTTCCAGTAGCAAAAACCGCCGGCAAGCTTATCATCTTCTTTTAGACAGACACCCCAGCTTATCCCTTCATTGGTATCTATGATGGTTTCAATCTTTTTCATCCAGGCTCTGGCATCTTCAATGGTACTGGCCAGGGGATTGTGTACATACTTGTTCATACCCTCGTCGGAGCGCTGGAAGAATATTTCCTTGTCATCGTTCATGGTCACCCGTCTTAGTATCAACCTTTCGGTGGTAAGAACCGGGAACGGGTTAAAACTGCAGTTAGTAGGCATGATGCTGTGTTTATTCAAATATACGAACTTGTATAAAACCTAGCCATGCATGGGCTGTGCAGGTGGGGTTACCCGGAGGCCAAAAGAGAATTAAAAATCCGCTTTATCTGTTGTTCGGGATACCCTTCGGAACATCCCGAACAGCCAGGTAATATTTGAATGATTGCATAAACGAGATCTATGCCCTGCTAATATTGGGTGGACTGGCAAAAGGGCATAAGGAGTTAAAGCCATCCAATTACGACTATACTTAGCAGGAAGTACTTTTTTTGTGTGAAAAATTTGAGCAAAGTCTACCACCTCGATCTTGTCCAGTTGAATTTTGGCTACCTATTCACCACAAAAAATGTGGCACAAGTATTTCCTCTTTGAACCGGAACTGCATTTTGCTACAAATTTTAATACATAAGTTTGACGCACTATCTTGCAGGGTGATGAACACATCCCAAAGAATTAAACAAGCTTTCGACCCTTATTTTAAGGTGCCAATTGAGGCATGGCAAAGTTTTGCTGATTTGGGAGAATTGATACGCACCGAAAAGCAGCAAATAATCAAAGCAGTAAATAATACAGAGCGCTATTTGTATTTTATATTGAGTGGCTCCGGAGCTGTTTTACTATGGCACAAAAACAATTTTGTCTGTATAGACCTTTGTTATGAAAGCGAATTCTTTGGCGATTACATGTCTTTTCTGAATGCTGAAGCCTCACCTTTGGAAGTCATTACCCTGGAAGCTTCAGAGCTTTTCAGAATATCAAAAGCGAATTTTGATTTCTTGAGTACCAATTCTGATTTTGGCGATAAGATCTGCCGCTTTGCTTCGGAGGCATTGTTTATTCATAAGCAACAACAGCAAATAGACATACTCACCAAAACGGCCAAGGAGCGCTACGTAGAATTGCAAAGAAGAACGCCACAAATCATTCAGAGAACACCACAAAAATACATTGCTTCTTATCTGGGAGTGACACCACAGAGCCTTAGCAGGATCAGAAGCGAATTGTCGGTCATTTAGTTACCATTTGGTAACCAAATCCCGTCAGCATCCATTGACCTTTGCGTCAAATAAAGATTCTGATGAAAAAAATATTGATCATTTCGTTCGTTTTGTTAGCCACCGGGCTCTTATTGTCTGCCAATCCATTTCTTTCGAAATACTACCTGCCCCTGCACGATAATGACTTTATCAATGGTGTGTTCCATTATCAGTTGTTTGCCTTATTGGTAGCCGGGATGGCAGTTTCGCTGACGCTGAAAAGTAGTCCGGAAAGTAAAAGGCTCTTTAAGTTTGGGAATTGGCACGTGATAGCCAATAAAGAGAAATGGCTTGGCATTAATGGTAAAAGCAGCTGGAAAAAGAATGCCTTGCAACTCTGCTTTTTTATCAGTTTGGCTACCGCTTCTTTTATGTTTATGGGCCTGTATTACAGCGACAAGCCGGGACATTTTCAGCTAAACTATGTACCGTTGATTCTGTTGGTTTCGCTCAGCAATTCTTTTAGCGAAGAAATGATTTATCGCTTTGCTGTCAATGGCAATTTAAGTTCGGGAGCCTCGAAGGCAATGGTACTGATGAGTTCGGCAGTGTTGTTTGGGCTACCCCACTATTTTGGATTTCCCAGCGGGATAATTGGGGTGATAATGTCAGCAACCTTGGGATATATCCTGTCGAAGGCCACTTATGAAACAGAAGGATTGGGCATTGCCTGGGGCATTCATTTCATTCAGGACATCATAATTTTTACAGCCCTTATAATGATGAACAGCTGAGGTAATCCGTATCAGAGATTATTCTAAAATTTTAATGAATCATTACTCAACACCAATTAAAAAAAAATATGAAAAAACAATTCTGCTTTTCGGCATTGACTTATTTACATTAGTACAAGTTAGTTCCTGCAGCAAGAAAGACAGCGTTGATGCTCCTGAGCCGATGTAGTATTTATCAAGACTAGATGAATACAATATATAGCAGCGGAAATCCATAAGAACAAAAAAAAGGTTGTCGTATAAACGACAACCTTTTGTGGGAGCACACGGGTTTGAACCGAGACGCATCCCGACTTATAGGTCGGGATGCGTCGAACCAGCTGAGCTATGTGCCGCTATAATTATTCCTATTTTTTTATCGCTCTTCCAGGATTTGATGAGCACTTCGCGTTTATACGCTGAAAATTTACCCGCAAATAATTCACGGTAAACAACAACCCAATCTTTTGCTTTTGCAGTAAAGCCTTTATAATCACTTAGATGTTTACGGAGGCGTTCTGCCCTATCATCACCCGTATGACCAGTGTAGAATTTATCGAACCTAGCCTAATACAATATATAGAAACTGAAGTCCATACAAACAAAAAAAGGTTGCCGTATAACGACAACCTTTTGTGGGAGCACACGGGTTCGAACCGCGGACCCTCTGCTTGTAAGGCAGATGCTCTGAACCAGCTGAGCTATGCTCCCAATTGTAAGAACTGTTTCCGTATTTCGATGTGTTTCAATCGCTTTGGGAGTGCAAAGATACACGGGGAAATTTATTCTCCAAATTTTTTTTAGAAAATTTTTTCAGCGTTCTTTTTCTGTCTATTCAAACCGGCTGGCATTAGTCTTAAAAGGTTGCTCCAAAAAGCGCTCTACCGTGGCGTTAAACAAATCGGGGTTCAAGGTAGCCACCCGGTGAAGTTCTCCCGGAAATATGCTCAGGTTGGCTTTGGGAATACTCCGGTAGATAAACAAAGTGTGTTCTTCTTTAATCACATCCCTGTCGCATGACATTACCAGGACGGGCACTTTTATTTTGCCCAGATCGGCAGCAGTAATGTGCGGCTGAAATTCCATTAAGCGTTGCTTTTGCCGCTCCATAAACCAGTCTTTAATTGTGTCTTTTTTTCCCAGCATCTCTTCGGCCATCAGCCTGTCTTTATGGATACCATTCACCGTTTCAGGATACAGACAATTGGTATCGGGAGACATATTGGCGCCAAAAGCAACAATCTTGTTTATCTTTTCAGGAAAGTAAATTCCCATTAAAATCCCCACAATTCCACCATCGCTCTTGCCGATAACAGTCACCGAATCCAGTGCCAGGTGCTTTATCAGGGCCGCAGCGTCGGAGGCCATCTGAAAATACGTCACCGAGTCCTGTCCCAGTTCTGATTTCCCCCTGCCACGACAATCCATGGCGATAACTTTATACTTTTTAGAGAAATGTTCAATCTGTGGTTTCCATCCCCTGAGTGGCGTACTGTTGCCATGAATAAAAAGGAGCGGAACGCCGCTGCCATAAATTTCGAAATAAACAGAAACACCGTTCAGTGTAACAAATTTCCCTGCCGCAACATTATCACCATAAGGAACGGTTTGGGCTGTCGCTACCCCGGCAATCAAAAGAAGCAACAGAAAAGAAATGAGCTTAAGACTTTTCATATAGAAATCGATTTTAAATCAGGAGATACTTTTTTGCTTTGCTTCAAGCAGCCGGGTTAGGGCATCTTTAACAGCCGGCCATTCGGTGTCGATAATACTATAATAAACAGAATCTCTTTTGCTGCCATTCCCGCGCACCATGTCATGCCGGAAGATACCTTCGAAAGTTGCCCCTATCTTTTCGATTGCTTTGCGGGAACGGATATTCAAAACGTCAGTTCTTAATTGCACCCTATACAGCCCCAGCACTTCGAAACAATGGGTGAGCAAAAGTAGTTTGCATTCAAGGTTGACCGGTGTTCCCCAATAAGCAGGATCCAGCCAGGTCCACCCTATTTCCAGGCGTTTGTGCTGGGTCTGTATTTCTGTAAACCGTGTGCTGCCAATCATTTTACCGGATTCTTTGTGGAAAATGGCGAACGGATATTGGCTACCTCTTTCTCTTTCGGCAAAGGCGGCCTCAAATATCGGAGCAAAAGCAGCTTGCGCACTACCATCCACAGAATAGAATTCCCAGATTTCTTTTTTGACTGCAACTGCTTCCAGCGCAGTATAATGCGATGGTTCAAATGGCAGTAGCTTTACCAGATTCCCTTCTAAAATGGTTGGATGTATAATCATTAAACTTTCGGACTTTGTAATATTTAAAATTAAAAAAAAAAACGCGGAAGCTGATTATAAAATCGACTTCCGCGTCCTTCAAACAGTTTCACTTTAATTGCTTTGCTTCATTACTTTTTCTACCTGGATTAGTTTGCCATCACTATCTCTCAGGGTAAAGAAATAAAAGCCGTCGGCCCAGCCGCTCATATCAATCTCTTGAATATTTTTATCAGAAAGTATCACTTTACCTTGTACATCATTTACGGATAAACTGAATGAGTTACTGTATTCAATATGAATTTTATCTCGGGAAGGATTAGGATACAAATAAGCGCGGTTGGCGTCTGCCATGGTGTTCTGAATTCCAAGTTTCTGGAATACAAAATCGTCGGACATATTAAAGCAGCCATTTACATTCGTTACTTCAACATTATACGTACCGTCAAAAATGACATCGTATGTTCTTTTATCAGCACCTGAAATTGCCTTGCCATTTCTGTACCACTGATAAGTAACATAAGGCTTGGTTGAAAGCTGCGAGCCCGTTTGCGTTATCACAGGTTTGACAGGTAAATCATATACATTGGCAATAGAAGCATCCGACATTGTTTTACAATTAAAACTATCGGTTATTTCTACTGAATAGGCACCGGACGCAGTAATGTTGGATGTCGGGAATGTTTCTCCCGGCATTACAGCAGCATCCTTATACCATTGATATCCGGTATAATATTTATCTGAATTAGTATAAAGTGTAAGGCTTTTTCCATCACAGAAGGCCAGATCCAAAGGCGAAACAGTTGGATTTGAGGATGGAGTAAACACCGCACTGAAGGTGTCAGATATTTTAATACAACCAAACGCGTCAGTTATTTTCACAGCATAAGTTCCTGGAGTTGCAACAGAATATTTCTGAGCAGTCGCACCGGTAATCGCAGCGCCCGATAATAGCCATTGATATGTGTATCCTGTTGCCAGGGTAGCTTCCAGCACCATGTCGCTGTTCATCGGACAAACAACTTTGGTAGTTCCAACGCTTGTAATAACGGCATTGGGAAGCGGAAGCAGTTTCACTTTAATATTATTGCTGGTATCCTTGCATGATCCGGCAGTAACAATCAGCATATAGTTTCCGGCGGCGGCTGTACCTAAAGTATCTGCATTTTTTCCGGGCATAATTCCGGCTCCGTTAATCCATTGATATGACAGGCCAAAACCGGTGCTGACACTTGTCAAGGTAGTAGATAATCCGGTGCAAACACTGACGCTGTCCGCAGGAAAAATGGAAACTGTAGGAGCGGGAGTCGAGATAACTTTAGTAATATCAGCAGTATCGCTGCAACCATTCGTTGTGTTGGTCACTACCAGGGTATAATCATCTGGCGTGCTGGTCACATAATTACCGCCGGTGGCTCCGGATATAGCTCCCGTACCGTTGTACCATTGATATGCTCCCGTGCCCGAGCCGATAAGCGTTGCACTTTCGCTGGTGCATATAGTAACAGAAGGAGATGGATTGATAGCTGCTGTTGGTGCAGGTTTCACCGTTACATTAATAGTATCTGT
>DLGS01000301.1 GCA_002482815.1 Bacteroidetes bacterium UBA7688 | reverse complement strand
AAGTCTTCTCGAAAACGGAATGCCTTATGTATCAGACCTGGCAAGCACGAAGCCCCCATCCGTCTGGCGCATCGACCGTCCTAAAAATGGAAGCATCACTGATACGGCAATTGACCTGGCTACTTTCAGCAGAACCCCCGCAACTGCTCCATACGCTATCGAGCGCAGCTCAGAATTAAATAAAAATATAGAAGTGCGTTGGGAAAATGCCTGTAAAAAAGCAGCACCCCCTGCCTCTGTTTTGTATAGTTTCTGTAATCAGGCAATTGGTTTTTCATCAAAAGGCTGGACGCTAATCGGCACTCCGAAACCTGACCCTGCAGATACGATACGCACCCAGGCTGTAAATAAGACCATGCGTGTTTATCAAAATAATCCGGAAGAGCAATTCAGCACCTTAAATATGCTGTTAGGCAATCTGGGTTATGAAACATGCAATGCAGCAAAAGTTGTTGGAATAGATTCTATTAATGTCAATTTTCCTGAAACCCGGCAACAGAAATGCTTCAAGCTGACAGCCAATAAAATTAGTTACCAGTCAAATCCATTGGTGGTAGAAGAAGAATTGAAAATTTTCAGCTCAGAAGACAAAAAGGCTTTTTATACGACAGCAAAAGGCTTTATTCAGCATTCTTTATTAAAACCCTTCGAAAGCCCTTATCACACTAATTTCCGGAGCATTCAAAAAAGAATTGCACTCAGCATCCGTGAGTATATGCGGATAGATATCCTGAAAGAGCCTGTCACAGAGATTATAATCCGCTTTAGCTGTTACAATACCAAAGCCAAAGATCGGCCCAGAATGGTAATTTCGGCTTATAACGACAAAGCGAAAAAAGTTGATGAGGAAGTATTTGTAGACGCCAGCAAAAAAGAGGAAATCCACACGATAACCTTAAATGGAGAAAACATTAAACACCTCATTATATACAACAGGAATTTTACAGGGCAGATACTGGAGATTTGTTATACCAGAGTCAGCAGGCCAAATATGGATGCGCTGGAAAATTACCTGAAATGCTTCCGCAGCCTGCAGTTACCATACTGTGCAGAAGATTATAATCAAAACGGTAAGCGAAACAGGGAATTACTCAAAGGAGCTGAAGAACTCAAAGAATATCTTGATAAAAAAGAGGATTGTGCACAAACCACGTTTGAAACAGGTGCCTGCGAAAGCCTGTTATTTTATGGCGCACTGCACAGAAAAGTAACAGAGGAAATATTAATTGAAGAATTGGACAACGAAGGTAATCTGCTGAAAAAACATGCGCTGAACGATTTAATCATTAAAGAAGTTGTTACACCGCTCAGCGATTTACCTGCAGAATGGCTGGACGCCGCATTACCCTGGAGAGCTTCAACCTTTTCCTTTGCAACCTACCTGCAAAGTGGCTACTTCAATGCCTACAGGAAAATCCTTTTTGCATTAAAACCTGTGTCCGAAAAAACAACTAAAATAAGAATCAGTAGCTGCCTTGAAAACCTTGGTGTTCCACCACTTTACATTTCTGCCATAGAAACCTTACAGCTTGCTGAAGTGCAGCACCACCTGACTGTTTCTGAAGTACAAACAACAGAACAGACAACACTGGATTCTTATTTAAACGATACAGACAATCCAATACCACTACTCAGACCAAATAAAGAATACAGGCTTGCGATTAGTTATACGAAGGAAGTGCAAACCCGTAAAAAGAAAACGGATAATTTCACAGTTCAGTCCAGCGATTCGGTAACACAAACCTATGCATTCCGCACCGAAGCCAAACCGCCTGTGCCGCTTGACCAATATGTTTTGGGCACCACTCCTGTGATGGAGGAACAATTTCATTTCTTTAAAGACCCTATAAAAGTGGTATTTAACAACGAGGCTTTTGTAAGAATGTATGGGATGTATGGCAAGCAGTTAAAAGGCATTATACGCGGCGCAGATGGAAGAGCCGTTGGCAATAGCCCATCCGATATGACCATTACAGAAAACATACCCGCTCAGGTAAAATCACCTTACAGAGAAGCGATTGAAGCTTTAATCGAAAGTGGAAAACTGGGTTGCTTTGGTGTAATGAGCTTCCCTTCGCATCCGGTTTTCGAACCAATATTTGATTTAAAACCATTGATGCCCTATACATTTGATATTGATTTTGTACCAGCCGATATTGTTCCTGACAATGAATCTGTTCAACCCTTATTCAGGCGCGCATTTAAAACAAGCCGTTATGCCAACCTGGAAGATTTTGCCAGTGATATTGCATCAGGACTCGTAAAACATAAAGCCCTTAAAAATGCAATTAGTGGTGCCCCGTTTGCAGACACCGAGCCGGGAACTATTATTCATACCGTTTCTGATGTAGAATTCGAAACCTTGCTTTCATCAGCCGGTATAAATGCCAATGAAGCAAGAGAAAGCACTTCCGTCACAATGCTTTGGGGAAACAACCTCGGGGATTATAATCCATATGGATTACTGATAGATGCCAGCGAACCAATGTGGAGAAACAGACTGGAAGCAAAACCTAAAAAAGTACTGAACGAAGAGCTACAGGAGATTGATCCGAATTTTGTTGTATATGAACACCAACCGGTATCATCAATGATTTTAAAAACAAAACCCGGCGAAAATGTAATCAGACAATTCATAAAAAGTAGCGGAGGCTTAAGGACTTTAGTCCTGTTCAACACAATTGCCTGGCCCGACACCGGCAAAGATGTGACCGTAAAAATTGAACAAACGGCCAGTACATTTTATAATCTGCCGGCAAAAGAACTGATATTGATTTCATTAAAATTAAGCGCAAAAGCGCCCTGGGAAGAGTAGATAACATAATCATTGAAGACATCATCAGCAACCAAAAACTAATTATTATGCTTTTAAGTCATCCTGCATTTCAACTTTTTAGTGCTACACTTTATGAAACGGTGGAGCAAGGTATTATGCAATCTTTTCTGAGCAAATCAAAGAAGGAAGAGTCGTTCCGCAAATTGGATATTGGCAGCAATCATTTGCCGGTAGCGCTTCGCTGGAGCACACACCCTGAATTCGGATTTCCCCGGCAGCCTTTTAAAGTATTCA
Source organism: Bacteroidetes bacterium UBA7688 (assembly GCA_002482815.1). Classification (GTDB taxonomy): domain Bacteria; phylum Bacteroidota; class Bacteroidia; order Chitinophagales; family Chitinophagaceae; genus Rurimicrobium. The sequence continues at coordinate 1,978 of DLGS01000301.1, read as the reverse complement.
GGCGTTTGGCCCGTTATCCTGCCGAGCAAATTGTTTATCTCGTGCAGGGCGCAAATGAAGCAGTGAGTTTTCAAAGGGATTTCCTGTTTGGGGAAGAAATGTTTGTAATGGCAGTTACCTGCACCATCCCCGCAGGACAGTCGTTGATACTCACCCCAATGGGCAAGGACAACATTCCAATGAAAGCCAAGTCCTATAAAATGGAAAGTTCAGGCACCATCATTTTCAAAGCCCCTTTTATGAAAGGACTGCATTGCGAAGGCCTGGGCTGGGTTAATACCCTGGCCGCATTTCCGATGCAGATCGTGATGCAATCTGCGGAATGGGAACACATTCAGACTGTAGGTTTCCCGTTTAAAAAAGGCGAAGTAGGAGGCCAGGGATATGATAGTGATCCGCAGGGATTTGTCGGGGCTATGGTAAGTGGGGAAGAAGCAGGATTACTGCGTTTAAAAATGGGTGAATGGTTGTTTATCCCCCCCAATAGTGTGAATGCTGGTGATAGCCTGGTTCCTGATGTACACTGGAGACATCCAAGGGCAGAAGACTATTTGAAAATGCTGGAGGACCAGCAGCTTAAAATGGTGAAGAACTGCCTTCGCCGATCCGATGATTTGTCTTATGACAGATCAGAACGTCAGATTTCTTTCATGCACAAAATGACCATTCCCGGTATCGACCAGCCTGGAAGCGGATTGCCTACCAAAGATGCGAATGTTGTTATTCCGGTGGTGAAACATACGGTACTCACCGTTAGCAATGAAAGTCCGGCTGCTTTAGGGCTGGGATTTGGCACTTACGACTTCATTCCTGCAGGCAGGGCGCAGGGATCACCGCAAACCTACAGCCATGTTGAACCCAATATGAAAATGGTGGCAGCGCAAAATTATTTGGGCTACGACTACATGGTCACTGCAGACTACACCATTCGGCCGTTTGATAATTTCCCTATGCCGTTTTTAGACAATCTCAGTAAAAATGTCACATTCTGTGCCCTAAATGATGAACGTACGAAACCGGTAACGCCATTAGAGCTGATTGCCATGGGGATACAAATGAACAGGCCTGAACAGATTGATGCTCCTTATACCGAATCGGTAAAATTAAGATGGGAGCAAAGTAATGTTCCGCATGGATATGGAATTGTCTCCAGCTACAAAAACGGGCATTCAGTAATTTCAAATGATGGATATGAATTTGGTGGCAACAGCTACCAGAGCTTTTTTACACCGATTCCTAAAATTGATGCCGTTCAGCAGGATAATGAAGATGTTGGAAAATTTGTGTACATCGGCACAGACGAACCGGTGCCGTTTTATGGCTCAGAAGCCCATAAATATTTCATTGCGGGCTGGGATGTTTTTGGCAGATGGACCCCCTGGAAACGTTGTGGGTATATTGCCACCGCTCCGGCTCCGCAACAACCGGGCATTATGTCTATCTCCTTAAATGTTGCCGACCCCGACAATATGCACCTGCTATCTCCTACTGAACCCGAAGTAGATTGCACCATGGTAATTGAATTTGGCTGGGATTGGATTGACCGGACGCCATCTGAAATACAGATAGCAGGAAGGTTTTTTGATGCTGCATTGGCCAACGCACCAACCAGTGTACCTGCTAATTTCGCCACAAGATCAACAGGAGCTAATCCTCCTGTAATCAGTATTAAGTTCACTTCTACCGACCCGAATGTTTTACCGACAAGCACCCTGGGTTCAATAACTATTGTACAATCCCTGGCTCCCGATCCGGCTGACGGATATGTTGCACCAAAATTCGGAAGCTCTGACGTACCCAGTGCAAATCTTAAACGATACAGGCTCGTCATCACAAATTTCAAAGCACATTTCACAGGATTAGCTCCTTATAAAGTGGCATACTCCGCTTTTATCCGCGGCTTGGAACGGGTAAGGGTTTCGGCGCCAAACGGCTGGAGCAACTGGGAAAGTGGCTACAATACACTGCCGGACGGAAC
>DLGS01000257.1:1182-6425 GCA_002482815.1 Bacteroidetes bacterium UBA7688 | reverse complement strand
GTCCTAGGTTCAAGTCCTAGTGGGCCCACAAAATAAAACCCTTGTCTGCTTTTGCTTTCAAGGGTTTTTCAATTCCAGTAAGTTTTCTGAACCCGCTTTGCCAAAAAAATTGCAGTCAAAGTCGCAATAAAATTGTTTTTTAAAGGTCATTTTGTATGATTTGCGCTAAAATAGCCAAACCAGACGAAATAGCGCAATTCTGCGTTAATTTAAATGGATACTTATTTATCCCTTTGACCTGTGGTAAGAAAAGCCAAATACAGGGACGAAGAAGGCATCAAGGCTTTCGGGAAAAGGTTGCGTGAGATACGCCTTGAGAAAGGGGTTTCGCAGGAATCGCTTGCCTATTCAACAGACCTGCACTTATCCCAGATCGGAAGGATCGAACGTGGTGAAATCAGCACCAGCATAAGTTTCATTTATCTGTTTGCAAAGACGCTTGGTGTTGAACCGAAGGAATTTTCTGAGTTAAACTTCCAAAAGGTCAAATGACCTTTTATAATTTGGTCTTGAATCATAGTTAAATCAATACCAACAAGTCACATACTATCTTATATCCTTAGCCTACATTCTGAAGTGTTTTTTTAGTCAGAAGTTAGATAAGTTAACTGCTGAGAATTAACCTATTTGGATTTTGAATTGAATAGTCAGAAATTTTGCAATTTCAAACAATCCTGAAAAAAACGTGGAAATTTCCACGTTTTTTTCAGGATTGTTATTTTTGATTATTCAATCCTTATTTTTAAGGTTAACAAAAGAAAAATAATTGTCAAATTATTATGAATAGGGCTTATAGCCTTTATTCTTTAATATATTTGGTTAGCAAAATTGCTTTCATGAATTACTGTACACCCTAACACTACCATGAAAATACAATCACCTTATTTGAGCCCCATCCCAAAGTTTGAAGAAAAAAAAATTATAATTGCGGATACACCAAGCTATGCGTTTGGTGTCGGTTCGGTGCAGCACACCAGGATATTTATGTTCGAAATTTTGCCTTCAAAATTTTACATTGATTTTATATCGCAGGATCTTACTGAAGGGGCAATGTTTATAATCCCGCCAATGCACTTTCATTTTTTGCATCCGGTCGAAAAATCACGATTTATCTGCATTGATGTTCATGATTCGATGTTTAATAACAAAGAGAAGCAACTCATTTATGCGTTAAAATATCTTTCCCATAAAAAGCTGAAATCTAATTCCAAAGACAATATACCTTTCAATATTTTGCTGGAACTTTGTAACTCAGGTTACGACCCACAAAATAATTATAATCATTTTATACACTGCATTTCTTCTTACATGGATCTTGACGGACTTTATAAGAATACGAATCGTCAATGCATGCTAATAGTTGACAGTTATCTGAATTTTCTAGGTTCTAACGATTTGAAGCTGGATAATTTTTCAGTTGATAAAATTGCAATAGCAATTGGTTGTTCAGAACGAACTCTGCATAGGGCCTGCATTACAGTGTTTGGAATAAGTCCGCAGAATATCTCAAAATACCACATCATACTAAAAGGAATATTCCTCCTTAGCAGGCATAATTTACCAATCTCATCAATTGCAGAAGATCTGGGGTTCTCGACTTTGAGTGCTTTCGATAAATGTGTCAAGAGAGTTACAAAGCTCACGCCAAAAAAAATAAGAGAAACACTCTTTGAAATCGGTTTATAATCTAAATGTCCGATTGGGAATACTTTTTGTCTGATTGGGAATACTTTTTGTCTGAAAATGATAATTTTTTGTCCGAAAAGGACAGGCGTTTTTAACATAGAATTTTTTTCGCGTTGGTACTTTTACTTTATCAAAAAACAAAGTAATTAGTCATTCATCAGCCATAAAAACTTTTTTATGTATCCAATCACCCCAATAGTTACCACTGGTCAGCAAGGCCCGGAAATCCAAAATTTGCAGGAGATACTTTTGTATCTGCTTGAAACAGGTATAATCAATAATCAGAATACTGGTATTCCAGTAAGTGGTCTTTACAGTGAAAAAGAGCAAAGCTTCTTTGGTGATGTAACTACTGAATTCGTTGAGTTATTCAAAACTCAATATTTCCTGTTCTCCCCTCCCAATCAATTAGTGGATGGACCTGTTGCTGGTGCATTGAATGGTTTTGCATCATCTCAGTTTCCTAATCCGGAAATTCCAATCACCATCAGAGGTGTTGTAACCCATACGTCAGGGAGTCCTTTGCCAACAACCTATACTGTACGGATGGAACAAGTGCTATTCGGGGGAAACAATTCAGTTGGTACAACAACCACGGATGCGGCAGGAAACTATAGCATTGACGTATATGCATCTGCATTAAATCATGACAACTCAAAAGTAGGCTTTCAGGCTGTTGTTGAAGTTGACATTAGTGAAGAGTATTCTTCGCGGGTTGTTTTTTATGCAGATGTCCAGGAAATGATCATCAATGTTTTGATCAATAATGATATTGATATCAGTACCGAATACGAAATTATAAAAGCAAAGATTGAAGCGTTCATCGGTTCAACAGATATTGAGTCAATTGATACTTCATCGACAGAGGGCGAAGACGCACAATTGAGTATTATTGCGGATAGTATTGAGGAAAGCGTATCTAATGTTACCAGCATGGTCAATGCATTTAAAACCAGTGTGAATCTGGGCATAGATGAACCCGAGCTTTTCTATGGAATGTTTCGCCAGCGTATCCCTAATGAAGTGGAACAGCTGATGTTCCAGCCTGATGATCTGATGAAGTCAGCGATTACTGTGTCTTCCGACAATAATATTATAGCAGAGTATGATGAAAGTGATATCAATACATTTATAGGTCAGATCAGGGGTGGATGTATAACCTATTGGAATGACGAAAATAGTGGCGATGTGGAAAAGACTGCTACTTTCAGAATTTATAATTATGTTCTTGAAGATGAAAATCTGACTAATGAATTCATCGCTATCTATTTTAATTTCCTTCCTGAAGATGACACTGACTTCTGGACTTATCTGGACAGTGGTTTCCCGGCTTATGATACATACCAAAAAGAACTGAAAGCCGTAACTGTATTGGCTCCCTTATGTGGAAATAATCCTGCGCTCGTTTTCGAAATGCTTGATTTGCTGAATGGAGGAACCTATTCCGGTTCTGAAACTTTGCCCGTAGTAACAGATGACCCTCAGCCTTCACTGTTAACTATACTGGATACGGAAAATTGGGTTGATGTGATCGTCGCTGCCAAAAGTGACCATGCATCTGATTTTCAGTATCCCGACTATGTTGAAGGAGCTAATGATACGGCTCGTAATGATGATTATGCCGAGCGCATGTTTGCAAACCTGCACAACGTTTTTGTAACAGAAGCTTTAGCTCTTGACCTGGATGCAGATGGGAGCACACCATTTCCGGATCTGAAAGATAGCTTCAGCGATTTTCTGGTAGACAATCCCGGTTTTGATATCCGTATTGCTTCTATGCTGATCATGAGTGATGATACTGATATAACCTACGATTTTAGCAGTGTATCAGACAAGCCTGCTTTTCTTGCAGACATGTCTGTCGTTCAGAGATTGACAACACTAAGCAGCAGTTATGCTGCAATGGCCTCAATGGCAAGTGGAGGGCTAACTTCTGCTTTTCATGTGTCCAGAATGGGTATTGACGAATTTGCAACTGCATATTCTGCTGTTTTGGGGGGTACCTCAGCTGCACAAACAGTTTATAGTAATGCTGCGTCAATTACGACTCATGCAGTACTGAACGCATACGATTATTTTTTTAGTATCAGGAATGTCGATAACTGGACAGGGGATTTCAGGAATGTATTTGTTTACCAGGGTCAGGAACCGATACAGATCAGCGATCCTTATGCAGAATGGAGGGCGCTGTTTGGTTCTTTAGATGGTTGTGATTGTTGTCATTGTCAATCCGTTTATAGTCCATCAGCATATCTTGCCGATACACTACACTTTCTGAAAACAAAAACTCCAACAGTTCACAATACCCTTGTTTACAACAGGCGGCCCGAAATAAAGCATATAGAACTGACTTGCGACAACAGCACAGTTCCGCTGCCCTACATAGATATTGTTAATGAAATACTGGAGGACATTGTAGGTTCCGGAGAATATAAAATGCTGGCCCGGCAAACCATAGCAGGAGCTGCAGAACAGAGAGCAGTTCCGGAGTACATCAATACGGAATCATACACTGCTAAATGGACAAATCCATCATACCCCTATGCAGTATCCAATCTTACAATAAATACACCTTACGGAAAGCTAAAAGAGGCGTCTTATCCCTGGACACTTCCTTACAATTTCTATAAGAGACAAATAGATACGCATCTAAGCATTGCGGGCGTAAAAAGCCATGAGATGATTCAAAGATTCGGATCCCTGAACAGCCTTACCTGCTGGGATAATTTATCTTTTTGTACGGCCTATATCGGCACCTCAAATGAAGAGAGAACGATTATTACTACTGCTGCAAGTTCTTTGTCTACTCCTTATACCGACCTCTGGCTTCATTACGGTTTCCGCCAGACGCATGTATCCAGCGGTGCATTCAGAACACAGATTCCCGATCCGAAAGCAAAAGGAACTTATGTAACAGTATCTACAAGTACATGGATGACCGTAATGACCAACAGGGTCGATATTTTTTTACAGCAAACAAAGCTGCATTATAAAGATTTACTTGAATTGCTGGACTGCTATTTTCTTAATCCTTTCGAAACTGCTCCGACAAGAAAATTTGCCATTTTAAATAACAGTTCTACAACCAATATTGCAACCTGCAATTTGTATGAATTGAAAATTGACCCCGCTAACTTTAATGATGATATGCCCTTGTTTATTGATAAGGTGCATCGGTTTGTCAGATTGTCAAGGGCTATAGGTTGGCATTATTATGATCTGGACAAAGCATTACGCGCAATAGGTGCGACGGATATAACAGAAGCCAATTTTAAAAAGCTGGTGCAAATAAAGTACCTGAGTATAATTTTGAAAATGGATGTTGAGGAAGTTTGTACACTATACAGAGATATTGAAAATCTTCCTTACAGAGATTATGGACATACAGACGATGATTGCGAATTAGTCGACATTCCCTCACAGTACCACCGGATATTTAGAAATCCAGCCCTGCTCAATAAAATAGACGACAGCTATCCTTTCAAAGATGATGCTACCTTTTCTTCTATTTCAAAGGAAAAATTCCGCAATCACATTTCCGGTATCATGGAATTGAG
>DLGS01000257.1:552-1140 GCA_002482815.1 Bacteroidetes bacterium UBA7688 | reverse complement strand
TGAGTGCAAAGGATACGGACCTTATTCTTGCAGATGTATACAGTGCGTACTCCATAGCAAGCACTCCTTTTACACCTACGCTCAAAATGTTGAGCTATCTCTATCGCCAGGTAATTCTGCTGAAAGCCTTGAAGGTATCCGTGACGGACTGGCAGTATTACATTAAATGGATAACCAGCAGTACTTACTTCGGAAATGATGGTGCAGCACGTCCTGATGCTGCCCATAATACGTCTGCAAAACCTATAAGTATTATTGATCCTACAGCCGGTACTTACACAGCGATTCCCTTCGATACTTTAAGATTCTCCACCTTCCTGCGTTTGTTCAAGGATTCCGGTTTCAGTCGTCCCGAAGTGGAATACATTTTACTGGACAAGCCCCTGGATGACATCTCTGACAATAAACTAAATGCTGCATTTGCACAAACCTTAACCGGGTTAAGATCAGAATTATTCAAAAAATGGTACTCAGATTTTGACGCTTCTGATGAAAATGCATCGCAGCAATTGGAAGGAATTTTTTCAGGAATTCTTGACGATCAGGATGTAAAAATGCTGATGAGTATACTGAACAGGGTTAACGATG
>DLGS01000257.1:0-510 GCA_002482815.1 Bacteroidetes bacterium UBA7688 | reverse complement strand
GTATACAGAAGCAGAATATGAGTTTATCGATACGACCCTAAGGTTTTTCCTTCCTGAAGGCAGTGCCGACATACTTGCTGATCCTTTGAGTGTTGATTATGAAGATGACCTTGAAGTGAGGTATACCTATGTTTACGACAACCTCGTGGTTTACATGATGGAATTTATTCTGAAGCCTGCAGTTTCAAATTTCATAGCTAAAGAATTCAAATTGGATCAGAGTATGGTGGATTTGCTGCTGGGGCGTGTGATTGACCTGGGTGGTGCAAATGGCTACGACATCTTTCTGAATTCAGATTTTGTGAAGGGCACAGATAATCTTGAAAGATGGGTAAATGCAGACGATCAGTTTACAGTAATACTCCTGTTGCATAAAGCTTCAAATATAATCGGCAAATTTGGTCTTGGCTTAAATGACATCCGTTACTTCTGGGCAGAACGCCTTGAAGCATCCCCTTCCGATCCTGTTATTCCGGATATACCCATGCTTTCAGATTTTCCTGTACGGAG
>DLGS01000286.1 GCA_002482815.1 Bacteroidetes bacterium UBA7688 | reverse complement strand
CATGACTGCACATAGTCCGGTAGGATTGATGCCTGAACAATTTAAGGTAAAAAAGGTGACAGAAGCCATCGGCACATTTGCCAATAATGATATCGAACATATTGACCCGACCGGCGCGCGGCACGAGCTTTTCAGCGAAGGCTTGCGTAAATCTTTGTTTAATTATATGCACGGCATGTGCTTTGATTTTCCTTTGCAGGAATGGTTTGATTTTAAGGTTCCCAAAACAAGCATGCATCCCCGCCATATTGAAAAAGAACTGGCACAGTATGTAGAATTTGAACCCAAAGCCAGCAGTAAAATGGTGTGGATTGGCGCAGAACCTGAATTAAAAACCAGCAACAAAAAAGGCCAAACACTAGCATCGATTATACTTCATTCGGGCAGAGAAGTGGTACATATTGAGGTCATACAAAATATTGCCGAATGGCTGATACAATGGCTACAAAAGCTGAGTATCAACAATAAAAAATTGCAACTTTTTGGCGAATTTCATAGTGATTTTGAAAACAGTAATTTAGGTTTTTTCGATGCCTTTTGGCATTCTGATGAAATGCTGGAATTAAGAAGGATGGGGTTGTTGGTGTTGTAGAATCCCAACCAACTAAAAAGCAAAAATAAATCGTTGGCGGTCATTGTAACCGACACAGAACCGAAACGACAAATTGTAAATTTATGGCAATTATAAATACAAAAATTTCTAAAAATTCACTTCTGGGGCTGCCAATTTGATTTATGATTTTATTGACAGCGTTCAAGGACAGTATATTGACAAATTTCTGAATATTGGGACGACAGAAATTGGAAAATATTTTTTTTAAGTGGACGAAAAGCGGGGCTGAACAGCTTCGATTGGACATTTGTACAAGGTTCAACTTTCGTTCTTCGACGGACCTTTTGTGCTAAAAACATCCCACATCGCAAAGCCGCAAACCGTCAGGCTGTGAAAAAAGTCATTTCCCGATAAAAACCTTTCAAAAACCTTGCATCTGAAACATTCTTTTGCTTTTTGAAGGAGGCTTTTTTAGGCAGCAAGATTGAGGGGCACAAAATATCGGGGCTTAAATCGAAGCTTAAGCAGTCGATTTTTGCTGGCACAAGCACCTCCGGGGTATTTTGGGGTCCAATTCATTAGGTTTCATTGTCGGCGGCAATTACATCTTCAAGACTGGAAAAGGAAATTAATTGTCGGTCAAGACCATTAATAACAGGCATCTTCAGCTATTTTCTTTGAACTATGGAAGTACAACTTTTACCCCTATTTTTGATAAAGTTTGTGCAATATTTTTTTCACAGACTGACGTTAGCGGTCATTGTAAAGCGACACAACGAAATCTTAACTCTATAAAAATATTCTTAATTTTACCCATTTTATAATTGTCAATGCCCTATTTAATCGGAATATTTCTTTCACTTTTTCTTGCGCTAATTTTAGTTAGCAAGAAAGATAAAACACAAGCAGACTGGATTTTGAGTGCTTGGCTATTAACCATTAGCACACACCTGTTTTTATTTTACCTACATTTACATAACCTACATTATCAATATCCTTATTTATTGGGTTGGCTATTTCCATTACCTATGCTACATTGGTCTTTTTTGCATTTGTATATTAGTTCCTTAACTTCAAAAAACAGACTAAACTATACCTATTTAATTCATTTCCTACCGTTTGTCATTTCTATTGCACTAATTATAAATTATATTTTTCTTCCAAATAAGACTAAAATAGAAGTCTATAAAAATCAAGGAAAAGGGTTTGAAACACAGATTGCTATCAATTTTATTATCCTTATAGTGGCAGCCATTTTATATACTACATTATGTATCATTAAAGTTTTTAAATATAAAAACACTTTCAAACACGAATTTTCTTTTACTGAAAAAATCAACTTACAATGGTTGCAATATTTAATTGCAGGTATGACTATCCTTTTTTTAATAATTTTGTTCGGCAACGACCAATATATTTATACATCAGTAACTGGTTTTGTATTATTTATCGGATATTTCGGAATTAAACAAGTAGGTATTTTTAATCAAAATATTCCATCGGTTCAAAATTTTATTGTCCACGAAAATTTTCCAATTGAAGAACAAATTATTAGTCATACAGAAAATGTTTCAACAACTAACGAAGAAAATACAGTTGACGAAATTGCCCTCGTAGCAAAGAAGATAAAATACGAAAAATCTAAAATTAGCGAGGTCGAATTAATCAGGGTTCATCAGAAGCTAACAGAATTAATGAGCACCGAACAGTTGTATAAAAATCCAGAACTTACCCTATCTGAAGTAGCCCAAAAAATACCAACACACCCCAACACACTTTCGCAAGTAATCAATTCGGTAGAGCAAAAAAACTTTTACGATTACATCAATCTCCAACGGGTTGAAGATTTTAAAAGAATTGTATCATTACCCAAAAACAAACAATACACTTTGCTATCATTAGCTTACGAATGTGGCTTTAATTCAAAAACTTCGTTTAATAGAAATTTTAAAAAAGCCACCAATCTATCGCCTACCGAATATTTGAATCAAAAAAAAATTCATTTACAAGATTAAGCAAGGTTCATTCTCTAAAAAAGCGTTCCATTTTTCATAAAGCATTGATAATAGGCTGTTTGTTTTATAAAAGCAATATGGTTCAACTTACCTATTGGGGCGATTGGGCTAAGAAATAGCACCACTTTTGCATTCTAAATTTTAAATAGAATGACAAAAAATTCGATTTACTTATGGGCAGTTATTCCAATATTCAACCTGTTGCTTACTGGTTGCGAAAAAGAAAAATACATCAATGATGCTGGTAATCTTGTTCCAAAAACTGTGGTGCAAGACCTAGCTCTTCCCTCTATAACTATCAATGGAGCAAAACTACATTCCGAAGCTTTTGGCAATGCAGATAGTTCTATTATTTTCGTATTACACGGTGGTCCTGGTAGTGATTATCGGTATTTGCTCAACTGTAAAGAATTTGCTAACCACGGTTATCGGGTAGTTTTTTACGACCAACGTGGTTCTGGATTATCACAACGATTTCCTAGAAAATCGTACAACGATATGCAGATTTTATATGATGAAATTACCGGGGTAATTAATCATTATAAAACTCACCCAAATCAAAAAGTATTTCTTTTAGGGCATTCGTGGGGTGCTATGTTGGTTACGGCATACATTAATCGTTATCCTGCTGGTGATACTTACATACCTAATATTGATGGTGTAGTACTGTGCGAACCTGGTGGTTTTATTTGGAATGACATAAAAGAATATGTGAGCAATTCAAGAGGATTTGGCTTGTCGAGCGAATTCTTAAATGATGCCACTTATCTGGACCAATTTATGACAGGCAAAGAAGACCAACACGAAATTTCAGACTACAAAATGGGAATTTTGGCTACTGGCAATACTATTACAGGAGAATCAGGCGAACTTTTTTGGCGAAATGGTGCCGAAATAAATAATGGGTTATTCAACTATGGCGAAAATACAAAACCCAATTGGACTGGGAATTTACATTTATATACCACCAAAACCTTATTTATTTATAGTGAAAAAAATAAAGCTTATGGTTTAGAGTGGGCGAAAAAGGTATCGGCTGTTTATCCCAATGTTGAACTGTTTAAGGCTACCAAAGTGGGGCATAGTATGCTTACTAATTCAGAGGGGTGGCAAGATTGTTTCCCTAAAATACTTACCTATTTCAACTCACTTTAAATCGTATTGAATAATGAAACACATTAAATTAATTATAGCAATCGCGAGTTTTCTTTTTTCTAATAACTTAAAAGCACAAACCATCAATTGGAGCAATATTGACAAACAAAACAAACATATTATTAATGCCAATTTTGGATTAGAATATGGAATGATTTATGGTTTGGGTTATGGATATTATATACCAACAAAATTTCCCATTGTTCTGAATATAGAATATTCATTCCCATCAGGCGATAAATTAACAGATGATTTTAAAACCAAAATTGGTGGTAAAATTCGTCTTTACAAAATAAACAACTTTCAATTTTCGGCAAATGCCTATGGTATTTTTCGTAGATACGAAACAGATTTTGTACGGTTACAAAATTTTGGAAGTGAATTTTCGGGCATTGCAGGTTATTATAAACCAAAATGGTTTGTAGCTTGTAAAGTTGGATTTGACAAAGCCATTGTAACCCATTTTAAACATAGTGAAGCGTATAAACAAAGTTTTCCTGATGCAAAAAATGGCTGGTACGGACCCGCCACAGGTGGTAATTTTCATTACGGTGTGCAAGCAGGTATATCTTTTAAGCATAGCGATATTACCCTAGATGCTGGAAAAATGATAGCACAAGATTTTAATACAAAACCTTTACTTCCTTTCAAAATACAAATAGGATGTAATTATAAATTTTAATAATGCAACATCAAAAACAATGAACACAACTTCCAATTTATTAACTTAAGTGAACTAATAAATACCAACCCCAAGGTAATTTTGCCTCATCATTCATCCTTAAAAAATGGGAACACAAAAAAGTTTCACTGATATCAAATTTATTGATGAGTGAACTAGATTAAGGGCAAAAGAACAGATATGCACCAGTCAGACAAATTGTATCAGTGATTATTCAAAAATTTTATAACAATTATTCATTAACAAGAAACAAACAACAATTATGAAAAAACCAATTCTACTTTTTAGTATTGCCTTATTTACAATGGTACAAATTAGTTCCTGCAGTAAGAACGATAGTGTCGATGCTCCTGAACCAACGCCGAAACCTACACCCATCACTTCGGAAGGAACATGGGAAATGAATAGTTATAAATTTGAGCGTAGAACATCACTCCAGACATTAACCTCTTATACCAATGGGAATTTGTTTACTCAGGTAAATGTGGATTCAAAAATCACCAGCAGCAACGGCAATTTCAAATCCTGCAATGTTGTATTTTGGTTTAATACCCAGAGCACAGGCATCTATACCGCAAAGTCAGTTAATACTTTGGTCAGCAATACTACCCTCAACTACATGAATGTAAAATGTATGGTCACCGATGCAGCTGGTAAAGGCGCAATTTATGAGTCGGTAGATTCAGGGGTAGAAATAGATGTAAAAAAGGAAGACGGTAAATTTGTGATTACCGGAACAAAAGAAATCAGTCTGACCAAAACGCTGGATGATGGACTAGCCAATGCTCCTGCAACAATGACCTTTAAATGTAACAAAGTGAAATAATAAAGGGAATTTGGCGGATTTTAAAACGATATGAATAGCGATTTTACAATAAGACTATGTGCATAATTTAGACGATTCTATGTAATTTCGGCAATATTTAAAATTAAAAATATTTTTATACTCTAAACAAAATACATTTCAAATAACATAAAACCATTGATAAAACCTCTTAAAGGGTGTGCTGAATATCACCAATAATTTACCAAAAAGCTCATCTGGAAAGCATTAAATAAACCTAAAAGCAAAAAAATGAAAACACTAAAACTCTTTCCTTTATTATTCTTTTTCCCGGCTTTTGTAAATGCACAACATTTCGATTTTAAAATATCTTTTCAAGACAGTTTAAGCAATATTGATACTTTAACCTATGGTTACGACTTAACAGCTACTAATGGCATCGACGCAACTTTTGGGGAAATTAATATTATGGCTGTTTCACCCGGAAAAGGTCTTGATGTACGCTTTTCTAATGTGTTGGTTAATGGAAAAACAAGCCCGGATTACCAATCAAAGAAACAAATTATATCCAACAAGTGTCCTGATTGGTTGTTCTCTGACTTTGGCGTATCGATAGAAATTGACAGCAAAGACTATCCTGTAACAATTAAATGGGATCGAAATCTATTTAAGGATAGTTGTCGTATTGGCACCATTTTAACTGATGTACATCCAGGAGGCTGGTTCGATACCAGAGGACATTTTAGAGTCTTTTTATCAGAAACAGATAGTATTAAAGTCAAAAAACCATACTATTCTTACATAAACTCTTCCGGGAAAAAAATTGGTGTTTTCTGGATTGCATTTATGGACAGCTCAGTATATCAAATACCGTTTGATCCAATTATTTTTGAGCCAGACCCTTTGACAATAAACCAATTTGATAAGGAAAATGAGGTAGAGGTTTTCCCAAATCCGATACAAGATAATTTGTACATAAAAAGTAATAAACCTATTCAATCCCTGGAACTGTACGAGCTATATGGCAAAAAAGTACTCAGTAAAGAAAAGGAAGATGTGCATATTTTAAACCTTGCTTCAATCCCTGCTGGCATTTATTTACTCAAACTAACAGACGACAGGGGAAATACCATAATAAAGAAAATCATAAAATAAGTACTATTTATTATCCTGTTACTTTTTATCATTATCACTCCTAAACAAAAAGCGCTGCCCAATAGGAGCAGCGCTTTTAACTTTTATATTGAATCAAAAAAATTAAGCCAAATCAAAACGGTCAAGGTTCATCACTTTGGTCCAGGCAGCTACAAAGTCCTGAATAAACTTCGATTGACCATCGGCACAGGCATATACTTCGGCAAGGGCACGAAGCTCAGAGTTGGAACCAAAGATAAGGTCAACTCTTGTGGCCATCCATTTCACTTCACCAGTCTTACGGTCGCGACCTTCAAACACATCATCAGAACCAGCCATGCCTTTCCATGTAGTGCTCATATCCAACAAATTCACAAAGAAATCATTGGTCAACACCTCTGGGCGGTGGGTAAATACGCCCAGTTTAGATTGATCATAATTGGCGTTCAATACACGCAAACCACCGACCAGTGCGGTCATTTCAGGTGCAGTCAAATTCATTAACTGCGCTTTGTCCACCAACATTTCTTCTGCAGAAACGCTGTATTTCTTTTTCAGGTAATTACGAAATCCATCGGCTGTTGGCTCCAGCACGGCAAAGGATTCAACATCCGTTTGCTCCTGGCTGGCATCTGCACGACCTGGAGTAAAAGGGACAATAATTGAATGACCTGCATTTTTTGCACTAGTTTCAACTGCTGCACAGCCACCCAACACAATCAAATCGGCCATTGAAACTGATTTGCCATTAACGGCTGCATTAAACTCAATTTGTATAGCTTCAAGCGTTTTCAACACTTTACTCAAACGCAAAGGATTGTTCGCTTCCCAGTTGTTTTGCGGCATCAGACGAATACGTGCACCATTGGCACCACCACGCTTGTCTGAACCACGGAAAGTAGAAGCAGAAGCCCATGCAGTAGCAACCAATTCCGCAACAGAAAGTCCTGAAGCCATTATTTTAACTTTCAAACTATTGATATCCGCTGCATCGATTAATTGATGAGTAACTGCCGGAATCGGGTCTTGCCAGATCAATTCTTCTTTTGGCACTTCAGGGCCGAGGTATCGTACAATAGGGCCCATATCACGATGGGTCAATTTGAACCAGGCACGGGCAAATGCGTCATTAAACTCAGCAGGATTTTCAAGGAATCTCCTGGCTATTTTCTCATACACAGGATCAAAACGCAATGAAAGGTCCGTTGTCAGCATCGTGGGTGCGTGACGCTTTGCTGGATCATGCGCATCGGGAACTAAATCGGCTCCTGCTCCGTCTTTCGGGCGCCACTGATGCGCTCCGGCTGGGCTTTTGTATAATTCCCAGTCAAAACCAAACAGGTTTTCAAAAAAGTTATTACTCCAGGTAGTTGGCGTTTTTGTCCAGATACCTTCCAATCCGCTGGTGATGGTATTCCCTGCATTTCCAGTTCCCAAAGTATTTTTCCATCCCAGGCTTTGCTCTTCAATACCCGCCGCTGCAGGTTCCGGACCTACATATTTATTAGGATCTCCCGCACCGTGGGTTTTACCTAGCGTATGACCGCCAGCTATCAATGCCACTGTTTCTTCATCGTTCATAGCCATTCTTGCGAATGTCTCGCGGATATCGCGGGCAGCTGCCAAAGGATCAGGATTTCCATTAGGACCTTCAGGATTTACATAAATTAATCCCATTTGCACTGCTGCCAAAGGATTTTCCAGTTCTCGGTCGCCACTATATCTTTTATCTTCCAGCCATTTTCCTTCCGAACCCCAGTAAATATCCTGTTCGGGTTCCCACACGTCTTCACGTCCGCCACCAAAACCAAAAGTATTGAAGCCTGCGGATTCTAATGCACAGTTACCTGCCAGCACCATCAAATCTGCCCAGGATATTTTCCTGCCATATTTTTGTTTAACCGGCCAAAGCAATAAGCGTGCCTTATCCAGATTGCCATTATCCGGCCAGCTGTTTAATGGAGCAAAACGTTGTGTACCGCTACCGGCGCCACCACGACCATCTGCAATACGATAAGTACCTGCGCTATGCCATGCCATGCGGATGAAAAAAGGACCATAATGACCAAAATCTGCAGGCCACCAAT
>DLGS01000343.1 GCA_002482815.1 Bacteroidetes bacterium UBA7688 | reverse complement strand
CTCCATCAAACCCGTAAGCCACCTGTTGTTTTACAGGTTTAACAGTGGTAAAAGCACTGGCCACTCCCACCAGGAGTGCTGCCATCAGAAAAACTGACATCTTTTTCATAAATCTTGAATTAAAATTAATTGAATGGTTGCCTACTCGTTTGTACAGGTTTTCGGCTTTCCCTGTTCATGCATGAATATGTTTATGTAAGCGTATTGCTATTATACTGATCAACAGAAAAAAAATATTGAATACCAGGTGTTCATTCCATCCCAATAATTCAATTACACCTCCGCAGGAACAGGGTATACGGCCAAACAAACCCAGTAATACGGCTGCTACATAAGCCGTAAACAATGCCATTAACAGTAAAGAGAGGTAGAGAGCTAATAAACGGGTACTGTTAATGACCAATAAAACGACTGTTATAATTTCTATTACAGGTAATGCATAAGCCAGAAAATTATTCAGTGGTCTTGAGAAAGGCTGGTTGCGCATAGCATAGAGATGTGCCTCTATATTCAGCCATTTGCTAAAAGCCGTATAAGTGAATAATACAATCAGTAAAAAACAAAACAGGAAATAGAGTTTCGGTTTCATGGAACCAAACTACTTCTGCCGGAGTATGAGTGTTGCAGTAAATTGTATGTAACCGTCAGTCCGGTTTTTTCCGGCGCATCTGAGCAGGTGTTAGTTTATAAAATTTTTTGAATGCAATGGAAAAATTAGTGGCACTTCGGTAACCTGCTTTTTTTGCTACCACCTTTAGTGGCAAATTACCTTGTACTAGTAAAGTTTGTGCCAGGTCCATACGTTTGCTCAAATAATAACCGTAAATAGTTTGGCCAAATAAAGATTTAAAGCCTGTAGTTAATTTTTGACGGTTCATTCCGCTAAATATAGCCAGTGATGCAATACTATGATGTTGCTGCAGGTCGCTTTCGATTAATACGCTCACTTTATGTAAAATCTCCAGTTCTGCATTTGTAAATCGTTCAGATGGAAACTTTCCTTTGGCAATATCTTCTTCAGCTATTTTAAGAATGCCTCGAATTAATTTTTCATGGAAAGATCTTGGTTGTGGAAAATAAGATGTTTGAGTTAACTGTAAAATATTATCTATCATTAAAGCAGAAGCTGCTACTGGCTGTTTTGATCGTTCCTCAGGTAAAGAAGAATAATTTGAATTTATAGTAATTATCAATAGCTGACTCATTCTTCCAGATACCTGTACTGGAATACATTGTAAATCACCTGAAAAAAAGAGCTGGTATTGGTTCTGTTTGATAAGTACAGGTTGTAATTGATCAATTATCTGCCATTGTCCTTCTATACAAAAAGAGAAACAATATGGAGTTTCATAAATACGTAATTCTATTCTTTCGGTTGATCGAAGAAATACCCGGACTACTTTTATAGAAAAAATATCTATTGGAATATTTTCTATTAGAATAACCCCAGCTTTCCCTTCCCATGAACCAATACTACTTCCCTTGGTGCGAACAAGTTCCCATCCAGCAGGCACCTCTGAGGTCAGCTCTATGCGACGATAGTTTAACGTAGCCACCATAAGCCAATAAACTAAAACTACCCTTAAGTAAAGCGCTATCCACTTAGTATATCTGAAATAGAGTATTTACCACCATAAATCAAGTATTTACCACCTTTTCTGTAGCTAACGGCAAGCATAGTTTGCATTCAAAACCAAAAACTATGATTCAACATCAAATTACGCTGGCCCAGGCCGTTGACTACACCACTCGTTTCCGTGAAAATCCGGGTGAGGATATGCCATACTCGGAAACCTATTTAGCAAGCTCGGTAAAAGCATTGCTTGAGCAATACGGATGTCATTCTTTTCGTATATATTTGGGAAGAAAAGCGGATAGCCGTATCTGCAGCGTGCTTGTTGCTGTAGATGAAAACGGGCAGGATATTCTCCCCTCAAATAATCCTGCACTGCTGACAGATGAAGATGGAATGATTCTTGAAGATGCATTCCAATGCCCCCCAATCTGTCCACCGCCCTCTCCCTTAAACGGATAGGAATGAATTATTTTTTATTTACAACGATATCAGCCCTGTCAATTGCATTACCATGCATAACTGGGCTATATCGTTATAAGCAACTCTCAAACGGTCGTTATTTACCTCTTCTGGTATTACTCTTTACAGGTTTCCTAAATGAGTGCTTAAGCTTTGTAATGATCAGATGGCATCAGTCGAACCTGATTAATGCAAATATGTATACACTAATCGAATACCTTTTATATTTCTGGTTATTTTATAAAATCAGTCACCAGTCTCGCATCTTAGTTATCGCAGGGTTATCTGGAGGTATACTGGTATGGATTACCGACAATTTAGTATTACATAGTTTAACTACCAGTAATTCCTTATTTAGAATAATGGCTTCCCTCGTAATTATTTGGTTCAGTATTGACAAATTATCGCAATTAACTTTCAACGGTGCCACTGACAAGTTTAAGAAGTCTGATTTACTGCTTTGCTTTTCATTATTGGCCTATTTTACATTCAGGGGCTTTATACATATTTTCAAACAATTTTCCATTGGCCATACACCAGCATTTCAGATCCATCTCTGGATTATTTTATGTGTATTAAACATCCTTGTTAATATTTCACTTAGCATCACTATTTTATGGATACCCAGACAACAACCAACTATGCCATACTCCTCGCAAGCCTGATTTTTCTTACAATCCTGCTGGCGATGTTTATGTTTGCATTATTTCGTCAATACCGCTTTCGTCTTAAAGAATATGACTGGCAGTTAGCCCGTGAGGTTGAACTTATTGATAGTGAAAGAAAAAGAATACACATTGACCTGCATGATGAAATAGGCGCTGGCCTGGCCTCCATCAGTGTACTGGTTCAGCAGCAAACAGTTCATGATAACAGTATTCATAAAAAAGTATTGAAGCAGGTACAGAATATGCGATCAAAAATCAGAGAGATTGCATACAACTTTATTCCACCTTCCCTTGATACACTTGGCTTAAAAACAACACTCGTTGAACTACTGATTGAAATAAATGCCATTCATAAAATTAAGGTGAAATCAAATCTGGAATTTGATGACCAAAACTTTATTCCTCAGAAAGCAATTCACATATACAGAATTACAAAAGAAATTTTAACCAACACACTTAAGCATGCTTCATGCAGTTCTATTAATTGCAGCATGCAGATACAGCAAAAAAATCTTGTTCTTTCAATTAGTGATAACGGAACCGGGTTTAATACTGAAAACAAAAACTGGATGAGTAAAGGAGCCGGTCTATCACACATTTATTCAAGAGTCCGGCTTTTACGGGCAACCATAGCTGTTTCCAGCATTTACAACAAAGGAACTAGTTATGAAATTCGAATACCACTTGAATCACTTTTAAATCAACAGGATAATGGATAGCCAGATCCGCATACTGATTGCTGACGATCATGAACTTTACCTTGAAGGCATTAAAGGCTTTTTCATGAATAATGAAGTGTATCATATTGTAGGAGAAGCGTCAAATGGCGAAGAGTTGGTGAGAAAAGCAAAAACACTCGATCCTCATGTTATATTAACCGATCTCAGAATGCCTTTACTGGAAGGCTCTCTCGCTATTGAAAAAATTATACAATGGAAACCTTCTGTTAAATGTGTGGTACTCACCAATTACGAAAACGA
This sequence comes from Bacteroidetes bacterium UBA7688, assembly GCA_002482815.1. Classification (GTDB taxonomy): domain Bacteria; phylum Bacteroidota; class Bacteroidia; order Chitinophagales; family Chitinophagaceae; genus Rurimicrobium. The sequence goes on along the minus strand of DLGS01000343.1, from coordinate 7,450 downwards.
TGTTTCCATTATTGAAGCATTGGAAGCAGGTGCAATAGGGTATATCACCAAAAACATGCCCAAATCTGAATTGTTTACTGCCCTTGAGCAGGTTTGTAAAGGTTACCCTTATTATTGCCGAACCACCAATACTAAAATGATCAGGCTGCTGGGTCGTAGTCATTTTAACCCTTACAAATATGAGCAATCCATCGTTTTTTCTGAGCTTGAATTAAAAATCGTTCACATGATATGCCTGGAGAAAACCAACGAAGAAATTGCCAAAATTTTATGCCTCAGCAGAAGAACCATTGAAAACAATCGTGCGCAGATTTATAAAAAAATGCAGGTAAAAACTTCTGCGGGTGTGGCCATTTATGCACTTAAACAGGGGTTGTTCTCTTTTGATGAATAACCTTATACACCGTCTAAAAAGCAAAAACCCCGATGGATGCAAAGCAGCGCCAAACGGGGAATAACAAAGTAAAGATAGCTAAATATTTAAAATAAAAAAGCATTTCTCACTAAAAATTTAATTGGTTGAAGTACAGCAAGTTTGAAGCATTGATTTCGGCACAGCGGTTAAATCGCTACAAGATTTCTTGCTCAAACGATACGCGTAGAACGATGCGCCTGTATAAAGCCAACATAAGACTATCGCAGGCATTTCTTGCCACCATCAGTATTTTTGAGGTTGTTTTAAGAAACAAAATCGATGTTCATTACAAACGCCAATTTCAACTTTCGAAAGATGGACATGAATGGTTACTGGCATCCATACTTCCGGGAGGTTTTTTAACCAAAAGAAGTTGCCATAAAACATGTAGTAAAATTGAAGCCGCATACATTGGTCTTGGCGATAATTATACGCATGGTAAACTATTGGCTGAACTGAGTTTTGGCACCTGGAAATTTATGTTTGCCGGAAAACAGTTCCAGGCAGGAGGAAATAGTTTACTGAATATTTTTACACATCTACCGGCTAATCATAACCAGGGTAATGTATATGCAAGATTAAACCGTATTAATGCCATCAGAAACCGTGTGGCCCATCACGAACCCATTTGTTTTGGTACGGGTAACAGTATTGGCACTGTGTATGTGCGAAGTCATTTTCAGGATATCGTCGACGTGTTTGCCTGGATGGGTATTAATGACCGGGAAATATTATCTGGTATTGATGCTGTTATTAAAGTGGCAGATTATATAGATAGTATCTGATTACGCATATCATAAAATGTTGCTTTCATGTAACAAACTGACAATTGAAATCCAGCAAACAAGCCCTTTTCATCCTTTGCACCCATTAATTTTCGCCCCTGTCCATATTCACATTTTTGTGTCGGCGGTAAATCAAATCTTTAGGTTGCTTAAACTTAAAACTGAACCGCATGAAAGAAAGATATACCCTTCTTGTCTTATTACTTTTCCTGTTGAACAAGGGCTTTACCCAATCGGGTAATTCCATTTCGGGCTCAATACAGGATGAACAGGGAAAGCATGTAGCATCTGCCACCATTTCTTTGCTACAGCAAAAAGATTCTTCTCTTGTTAAACTGGCAGTAAGTAATGAAAATGGTCAATACGAATTTGTAAATATTAAACCCGGCAGGTACCTGTTATCGGTAGTACTCGTAGGGTATGGAAAAAAATGGTCGGCTCCTTTTGTCATGAATACAGAAGCTGTTACTGTTCCGGTTATTGCCCTTCAAGCTTCTGCCCGTAACATGAACGAAGTAACTGTTACAGCAAGAAAACCATTTGTAGAAACAAAGATCGACAGAACCGTTATCAATGTAGAAGCTTCGCCTACCAGTGCCGGATCGAGCGCATTGGAGATACTGGAAAAATCGCCTGGTGTGAGTGTAAGTAATGAAGGCAATATAAGCCTGCGTGGTAAAGCTGGTGTTATTGTTATGCTTGATGGAAAACCTACTTATATGTCGGCCACCGACCTTGCCAACCTGTTACGGAATATGCCCGCTGCAGAGTTGGATGTGGTTGAAATAATGACCAACCCTTCTGCCCGCTATGATGCGGCTGGCAACTCGGGCATTATTAATATCAAAACCAAGAAAGGGCGCAGCAATGGTTTTAATGGCACCCTTACACTGGGTGCCACTGCTTCTTTGTTCAAGCCTGAAAATGCATTGTATGTAATTCCTAAATCGCAGAACAGTTTTACATTCAATTACAAACACAATAAGGTTAACTTCTTTGGCAGTTACCTGCCCAATTTTTTCCGTGGTCGCCAAAACCTTAGCATTGAGCGCAATTTTTATGATGCCATGGGTAATAAAGATGGTTCTTCTGATCTGGTTACACGTTTTCGTTTTGGCAATTTTAATCAGACCCTGCGTTTGGGGTTAGACTATCAACCCAATAAGAAAAATATTTTTGGTGTGGTTATGAGTGGTTTTTTATTTGAAGGAAGACCCACACCTACCAGTTCTTCTGTTATTAAAGACAATAATGGAAATATACTATCCACGCTTCTGTCGAACACTAAAAATATTTCCAGTTTTAAAAATTTTACCGGCAACCTCAACTGGAAACACAATTTCGATTCTGCAGGAAAAGAATTAACAACAGATATAGACTATGTATTGTACAACAATACTTCCGATTTGTTGCTTACTACAGATGTATACAATGGTAGCGGCAGCCCCGTTGGATCAAGCATACTGTTGAATGGGCATCTTCCTTCGATTATTAATATCTGGTCGTTCAAATCAGATTATGTGCAGCCGTATAAAGGTGGCCGTTTTGAAGCCGGCGTAAAAAGTAGCATTGTTGAGAATGATAATGAAGTGAATTACACCCGCCAATTACCCGACAAAAGCTGGATACCCGATAATCGCTCCAATCATTTTATTTACAGGGAAAATATCAATGCTGTATATGTAAATGCCAATAAACAATTAGGGAAATGGACCATTCAAACAGGTTTGCGACTGGAGAATACGATTGCGAAGGGTCGTCAGGTTTCAAATGATTCGAGTTTCAAAAGAAATTTCACCAACCTGTTTCCCAGTGTATTCATCAGTTATGCATTTAATAAACAAAATCAGCTTACAGCTTCTTACAGCAGGCGTATTACAAGGCCTAATTACCAGGATCTGAATCCATTTACATTCTTCCTCGATTCATTAACCTACCGGGTAGGTAATCCTTACCTGTTACCACAGTTTACACACAATGCCGAGCTTAGTTATGCATTCAAATCGAAATTTATTTTTACACTGGCTGTAAATACCACGAACAATGTAATCTCTCAAATATTACGTCAGAGCTCGGCAGACAAGATTACCTATAATACATCGGAGAACATTGCCAAATTTGATAATGTTAGTTTTTCAGTTACAGCGCCTGCGAGGTTCAGCTCCTGGTGGAATGCCAATTTCTTTGCCACTGTTTTCAATAATCATTATAAAGGCCTCTACAATACCGACCCTATTGATATTTCCTTTACTTCCTTCAACATGAATATTACCAATAGTTTTGTGTTGAATAAAACCAAAGGATGGAACGCGGAACTCAGTGGTTTCTACCGTTATAAAACAGTTGATCAACTGGCTGTTTTCAATCCGGTGTATTTAATGAGTATTGGATTGCAAAAACAGGTGATGCAGGGAAAAGGTACTTTCAGGATGAATATACGTGATCCTTTTGCATGGCAAAAATTCAGGGCTACTACCAAATACAGTGATGTAGATGTAAAAACACTGGCCATACCCGATGCCAGACAGGTTACTGTAACTTTTGCCTATCGTTTTGGAAAAAATACCCCCGGCTCACAGCCACGTCGCAGAACCAGCGGCTCTCAGGAAGAGCAGAGCCGCGTGGGCGGCGGTAATTAAAGCTTTTACTGGTCGTAAACCAATAAAAGCGGCTGATACTTCTTCCAAACCCCATAAAAAAATCCTCCGATCAAAAGACGGAGGATTTTTTTGTTAACCCTACTCGTTCCCATTATCAACAGACGTCACGGATGGATTCGAACCATCGTAAGAGGTTTTGCAGACCCTTACCTAACCACTCGGCCACGTGACTATTTGGTACTGTTTTTTTCTTTTAACAAGATTTTTTTCAGGATCAAAGATAGTTATTTATATTTGTCTACTAAATTAGTAGACTTTAGTGTATGAAAAAGATTTTAGCAAGTATCACCAGTTTCATTGCAGTTATATTAGTGGCACCGGCAATAAGTTTTGCAACAGGTAGCAAACTTTTTATTTCTGGTTGCAACAAAGACACACTTACCATGAATAAATTGCATCCTGAAATCATTACAGGTAAGTGGCGTGGCGTTTTTAGTATTCGCCCTGGGGTTGATGTACCTTTTCATTTCGAGGTGGAGTCTGGAGGGGCAGTTTATTTATTAAACGGAGAAGAAAAATTTGCTGCCGGCAGTTTTAAGATAACCGATGACTCCCTCTTTATTCCTTTCCCATTATTTGAAAATGAACTGGCATTGAGTTATGAGGATAATCTATTAAAAGGCGTTTTACGAAAACAGAATTTGAAAGGCAATACAACACTGGTAAAAGCACAAAAAGGCATCACAGATCGTTTTTATGAAACAGGCTCGTCTCCTGTAAAAGATATCAGCGGCACTTATGATGTAGTATTTGGGAGTGAAGAAAACAAAAAAGAAAAAGCAGTAGGTATTTTTCAACAGAAAGGAAATCGTGTTACTGCTACTTTTCTCCGGGTTACCGGCGATTCCCGTTTTCTTGAGGGAACAATTGAAGACAACCAATTGCAATTGTCTTCCTTTATTGGCTCATCTCCTTCTTATTATAAAGCCATCATTCAGGCCGATGGTAGTTTAAAAGGAGAGAACATAAATGCAAGATCCGCAGTTCCTTTTGTAGCTTCTCTTAATCCTGATGCTGCATTACCAGATGCATACTCACTTACCAAATTAAAAGAAACAACTACCAATTTCAGTTTCAGTTTTCCTGATGCCAACGGCAAAATTACCAGCTCAACAGATAGCAGGTTTGCGGGCAAACCATTAATTGTAACGATTGGTGGAACATGGTGCCCCAATTGTATGGATGAAGCAAATTTTCTGGGGCCCTGGTATGAAAAGAATAAAGACCGTGGTATTGAAGTAATTGCCTTGCAATATGAAAGACAAACCGATGCTCCTTACATTAAAAAAACATTTGATCGTTTTAAGAAACAGTATGGGTTAACATATACACTTCTGGTGGGCGGCATTGCCGACAAACAGGTTGTAACAGCCTCTTTACCTGCTTTACAGAATTTTATTTCATTCCCTACCACACTTTTTATTGACCGAAACGGCAAGGTTTCAAAAATTCATACCGGATTTTCCGGACCGGCAACCGGCGAGTATTATGATGCATTTATTAAAAATTTCAATGCTGAGGTTGATCGGTTACTGGCTGCATCCAAATAAGTGCATGGGAATTTGAGTGATATATAAAGAATAATTACCCATCCTTCAGGCCCCGCCCCCACAGAGCGGGGCCTTTTACATAAGGACTGCGCCTGTTTGAATGATTTGTTTACGATTGGCTCAGTTTATTAAATAATTGATAATCAATTTTTTATACATAACATATAAGACAACTTCTACCTTTTTTATAGAATTTTTCACAATCTACGATCCACATGGCCTCATTCTTGCGTGTCTATTTGTGAGCTAAAACCTATAACATGCATCACTACACTCTACAGACACGTTTTGTTAGCCAGGAATCGGAAGGCAATAAACTATTAAATGTGCTTACAAACATTTACAATAAGATTGCCTATGCACATGGATGCCATCTTTACCTGATTAACCAGGATACTGAAAATACCAATCATATCTTAGTAACCGAGTTATGGGATTCGGCAGAAAGTCATGCCATTTCGCAAACACTCGATGGCTGCAAAGAGTTGATGTCGCAAGCCACACCATTACTCGCTACAGAACCTGAAACCAAAGTGCTGAAAGCGGTAGCAGGGAAAGGGTTGTTGTAACAGAAGAACAGAGAAATGTTGAATATTCAATGTAGAAATAAGTTTCTCCTCGTATTGAACGTTCGACATTTCTCTGTTCCTCTGTTCTTCTGTTTCATACCTTTGCTCCTCATGGGACAGAAAAAATTAATACGTTTTGAGGCCATTAAAGGATTCGAAAATGTGCTGGAATACCCTGAAAACATGCAGGGCAAATGGAAAGATTTCTTTAAGAATGAAAACCCATTGACGCTTGAGCTGGCCTGTGGTAAAGGAGAATATGCTGTAGGTCTCGGTCGTATGTACAGCCACCGCAATTTTATTGGAATAGATATTAAAGGCAACAGGATATGGCGTGGTGCCAAAACTGCTTTGGATGAAGGCTTAACCAATGTGGCTTTTATAAGGTCGCACATGGATAAAATCAGCAATTATTTTGAGCCCGGAGAGGTATCGGAAATATGGATCACTTTTCCTGATCCTCAATTAAGAATTTCCCGCGCCAGAAAAAGACTTACACATCCAAAATTTTTGCGGCTTTATCAGCAGATTCTCGCAAAAGACGGACTGCTGCATTTAAAAACAGATAGTCCCGATTTGTATCATTTTACATTACTTGTAATTGAATTATACGGATTAGAGCTTATTGAGCAGTCAGATAATATTCATTTACTGGAATCCATTAAACCCGAATTATTGATTAAAACGCATTATGAGGGATTGGATATTGCGCAAAGCAATCGTATTCATTATCTCTGTTTCAGGCTGAATAAAAACTTACCGGTTGAAACCGATGAGATACTTAAACAAAGTTTGCGTGAACCATCCATTGATTGAGGGTAAAGATTTTTATTATGATGAACATGGTTATGTGGTTTTTACGGAAGCCTATCATATAGCCAAGGGATATTGTTGTGGACATGGGTGCAGGCATTGCCCATTCGATTATGAATCGGTTCCGGAACCGCGCAGGTCGGAATTAGTTGAAAAGAAACAAAAAGCTGCCATAGCAAAATCGTAAATTGCCTGTATAAATTTCTACAGGTGCCTCCAAAAAAAATCACAGAAAAGCCCCGTACCATTTTACCCGGTGGCGGTAAAGACATTTCCTTTTTTGAACAGGTGTATGATGTGGTGCGACTGATACCTAAAGGGCGTGTTACTTCTTATGGCGCTATTGCCTCCTACTTAGGAACAAAAATGAGTGCCCGGATGGTAGGCTGGGCCATGAATGGGTCTTTTCATGTAAAACCCAAAGTACCTGCGCATCGTGTGGTTAACAGGAACGGCATGCTCAGTGGTAAAGCACATTTTGCTACACCCACTTTAATGGAAGAACTTCTCGCAAAAGAAAAAATAAAAGTGAAAGATGATGTAATTGTTGACTTCGAAAAGAAATTCTGGGACCCTGCTGAGAATTTGAAAATTTGAAAATGTGTTAATTTGAAAATTAGATCAACCCTTCATTTTCAAATTAACACATTTTCAAATT
>DLGS01000255.1 GCA_002482815.1 Bacteroidetes bacterium UBA7688 | reverse complement strand
AAGCTTCCGGTATTTGCCGAAAGGAACACCTTCCGGAGAATCTAAACAAAATAGTATTCTAACCGGAGGGTTTAAAGAGTTAAATAAAGTCTGGAATCAGGCCAAGAGAATGCCAAAACTTAAATCGTACCTGGCTGCATTTTTCTTTTATAGCATGGGAGTTCAGACGGTTATGCTGGCGGCAACTATTTTTGGAAGCAAGGAAGTGAGAAAGTTAGTGGAGGGGAAATGGGTAGCGATGGAAGCGCAGGATTTGATTCCTGCTATTTTGATGATACAACTGGTTGCTATTTTTGGTGCCATGCTCATGGCACGTTTATCTAAAAGCTTCGGCAATCTCCGGGTTTTGCTGGCAGTAGTATTGATGTGGATTGGAATTTGTATAGCTGCTTACTTCACTTATACTAACTTTCAGTTTTATATTCTGGCTGTTTGTGTTGGGTTGGTAATGGGGGGAATTCAATCTTTGAGCCGTTCAACCTATTCCAAACTTTTGCCGGCTGCGACACACGATAATACATCGTTTTTCAGCTTATATGATGTTATGGAGAAGATGTCTATTGTCATAGGTATGTTTTCTTTTGCATTTATAGAACATTTACTGGAATCTATGCGTTATTCAATTTTAGTATTAATTATTTTTTTTATTGTTGGAGGCCTGTTGTTAATCAAAACAATCCAAAAAAATGAGATAACTCTAACATAAATAACTAGAGAACTGTAAGATTGCAATCTTCTTTTTTTGTATTTTGGCACACGAAACAACTAACTAGTAAAAAAAATGAAGATTTTCACCATCAATACCGGTATGTTCAAACTGGATGGAGGGGCTATGCATGGAGTAGTTCCTAAAAGCATGTGGCAAAAAGTAAACCCGGCTGATGATGCCAATATGTGTACATGGGCAATGCGTTGCTTACTTTTGGATACCGGAACCTCCAGGATCTTAATCGATTGCGGAATTGGAAACAAACAGGATGATAAATTTTTTGGCCATTTTTATCTGCACGGCGAAGACAGCCTGCTAAAGTCTATAGAAAAGGCAGGTTATTCATTAAGTGACATTACCGACCTTTTTTTAACCCATTTGCATTTCGACCATTGTGGTGGTGCTATCAAAAAAGAAGGCGAAAGTTTAAGTACAGTTTTTCCGAATGCAATATACTGGAGCGATAAGCATCACTGGAAAAGTGCAACCAAGCCTAATGACAGGGAGAAGGCCTCTTTCCTGAAAGAAAATATTTTACCCATCAAGGAAAGCGGACAAATGCAATTTGTGGAAACGCATGATGGCGGCGAATGGAAAGAAGGGATCAAAGTGCGTTATATGAGAGGGCATACTGAAAGTATGATGCTGCCCTTGATTCCCTATAAAAATACCCACATTTTGTTTTGTGCAGACCTTGTACCCAGTGCGGCCCATGTAAGTATTCCATGGGTAATGGCCTACGATATGCAACCTATAGAAACGCTGAAAGAAAAAAACGAAATCCTGCAATTAGCAGTCGACAATAACTGGGTTTTGTTTTTTGAGCACGACCCACATATTGAATGTGCCAAACTGGAAATGACAGAAAAAGGCATCCGTATTAAAGAAACCTTTACATTGGCCGATATTGACGCGCATATTTAATGGTTTCAAAATCTTCTAAAAATAGTTTATGAAAAATATTATCGGAAAATTGTCTGTAGCAGCAGCCCTTTTATTTTCAGTCTCCTGCGGGAATGGTGAAGGCAATATGAAAACAATGGCTCAACTGAAAGATTCTATTTGGGCTGCATACCCAACTGTTGCAGCTGTATTAGTGAATGTGGAAAATGACAACAATTTGGTGATTACTTTAGGTTCTCAGGACTTGTATGCACAAGACGAATTAAAGCGACAAGCAGTTGCTGATAATATTGGTGCAATGGCTATTCGCTTATTTGGGAAAGATAATAAATTGGAGCATGGTAAAATATTGGTGACACAAAACGAAGCCAACCAAGAGGCCGCGCCAGCAAATGCATTGGTAAGCCAAATGGATTTCGTAACCTTGAAGCGTGCACAATAACTATCATTGGAAAATGAATCCAGACCAGTATTCCAGACTCAAAGAAGAATGTGAGGCAAAAAATGTAACCCTTATTGCTGTATCAAAAATCCAGCCTTTGTCTGCTATAGCAGAATTGTATAAGCTGGGCCATCGGGATTTTGGTGAAAATTATGTGCAGGAATTAGTAGAAAAGGAAGCTGACTTACCAAAAGATATTCAATGGCATTTTATCGGCCATCTGCAAAGCAATAAAGTAAAATTGATTGCACCATTTGTTCACCTCATTCATGCGGTGGACAGTTTCAGATTATTGCAGGAAATTGAAAAGCAGGCCGCAAAAAACGGCCGGACCATTGATGTGTTGTTGCAATTGCATGTAGCTACAGAAGATACCAAGTATGGTATGGATGAAAACGAGCTGATGACCTGCCTCGAATATTATACTGCCCAACAGGACAGTTTTGCCCATATCCGTATCCGCGGCCTGATGGGGATGGCCAGTTTCTCTGATGATGAAAATCAGGTACGCAATGAGTTGAAACAGATTCATACTGCCTTTACCCAAATGAAACAGACTTTTTTTATTGGTAAGCCCTCTTTCGATACCTGTTCTATGGGAATGAGTGGTGATTATAAAACGGCTATCGAAGAGGGAAGCACGATGGTAAGAATTGGGAGTATGTTGTTTGGGGCGAGGAAATAAAGTCAAAATGGACTCACAATTAAAAAAGGTAGAAAATAATATAAGTGCACGAGAAATTAGATTGCTTCGCAAGCGAAAGATTATCATTACTATCTTCTGGATTTTATGTGCATTGTTTGGGCTAATCGCTTATTTTGTTCTTTTTATTTTGCCCGAATTAATGTTCGATAAACAACCCTTAAATTAATGTTCTCCGTAAAGCCCACAGCTGATAATCTTGAACTCATCGCCCGCCAGGCAGTGGAGGGCTTTATTATTGGCCTGCATAAAAGTCCTTTCCATGGATTTTCGGTGGAATTTGCCGAGCATCGCCAGTATAATCCCGGTGATGCGTTAAGGCATATCGATTGGAAGGTGTACGGAAGAAGCGATAAGCTGTTTGTGAAGAAGTATGAAGAGGAGACCAACTTGCGTTGCTGCATATTGCTCGACACCTCTTCGTCCATGCTTTTCCCGCAGGAAAAGGACCGGCTGAGCAAACTTCAATATGGTTGCGTGGCAGCGGCATCATTATTACAACTAATGAAACGGCAACTCGATGCCAGTTCGCTGGCTTTATTTGATGAAACGATTTATTATAATTCGGAATGTCGGTCTGCACCAACTCATTTCAGGGGATTGATGATGGAATTGTCGCGTGTTTTCGACCTGGAAAATAAAAACAAAACTTCCAATATCACACAGGCTATCCATCAGATTGCCGATCAGGTGCACCGCAGGTCTTTGGTGATTGTCATCAGCGACATGATTGATGATGCCGAGCAAATGGATGCTTTGTTCGATTCTTTGCAGCATTTGCGCTATAATAAACATGAGGTTATCCTGTTTCATATCCTGGATAAAAAGCAGGAACTGGAGTTTGAATTTGAGAACAGGCCCTACGAATTTGTGGATATGGAAACCGGCGACAGGATGAAATTACAACCTTCACAAATGAAGGAACAATACCTGAAAGAAATGGACTTGTTTCGTAAAAAGGTTGAAAATCAATGTTATCAATACAATATCAGCAGGGTAGAGAGCGACCTTAGCGAGCCTGTGGACAAAGTTTTGCATTCTTTTTTGCTCAAGAGAAATAAAATGCAATAAGATTTTGAGAAAAAACCTATCTTTGCGCTCCGTTTGAAAAAATGGGAGTAAAGTTCTTTAATAACAGCACAAAGAAAATCAGCACTTTATGAAACGCAGAATAGAATTTGAGCTGGCTTGGCAGGGGTTAAAATTAGGTGAACATATCTTTGATTATCAGCTTGGTATCGATTTTTTGAAAGAAAAAGGAGATTTGCAGGAAGAGATAAAAGACATTGAAGCTAATGTGACCATAAAGTTTGTAAAACACGAAAGTTTTTTCGAACTCCACTTTGATATCGGAGGGTACATTATTACACCTTGCGACCGTTGCGGAGACGATTTCAAGCTCAACCTTTGGGACGAATTTGACCTCATCGTAAAACTGAGTGATACGGAAACAGCAGAAGAGATGGATGAAGATGCGGATGTAGTGTTTGTTCCGCGCAGCGAAACAGTACTGGATATCAGCAATTGGATTTACGAATTTATTGTATTGAGTTTCCCTTTGCAGCGCATACATCCTGACAATGCAAACGGTGAACCGGATTGCAATAAAGAAGCACTTAAATTGTTGGGCAAATTGGCCGAGCAGCCTGAAGAAAAGAAGAATGACATTTGGAAAGGACTACAGTCCATCAAAATAAACAAAAATAAATAACAAGCTTAAAATAAATAACAATGCCAAATCCTAAACGCAGACACTCGCAACAAAGAAGCGCAAAACGCCGTACCCACTACAAAGCTACAGCTGAAACCTGGAGCGTAGATGCAGTAACAGGCGAGAGCCATTTGCGCCATCGCGCTCATTGGGTAGAAGGAAAAATGTACTATCGCGGAAACGTAATAGTAGATAAAGCTCCTGCTACAGCTACTGATAGCGGAACAGCACAATAATTTTGTTCTAACGCACGCTTACTTTTTATTCCAATGAATATAGGTATAGATATGATGGGTGGTGATTTTGCACCGCTCGAAGCCTTTAAAGGCGTTCAAAGCTACTTTGAAAATAATACCGACACTTCTGTTCATTTGACCTTAATAGGCGATACCCAAGCGGTGTCGCCCTATTTGTCGTTTATAGAAGCCTACAAAGGCCGTTACACATTTGTGCCAGCATCTCAGATAATCGAGATGGATGAACATCCGACAAAAGCCTTTAAGGAAAAACCTGATTCCAGTATTGCGATTGGTTTTGGTATGCTGGCCCATAAAAAGATTGATGCTTTTATTGGTGCCGGTAATACTGGCGCTATGTTAGTAGGAGCCATGTATTCAGTCAAAACTATTGAAGGAATCCTTCGTCCTACTATTGCTTCATTTGTTCCCCGCGAAGATGGCAAGTTCAATTTGCTGTTGGATGTTGGAATCAACGCCGATTGTAAGCCTGAGCACCTTGTACAGTTTGCACAACTGGGTGCCACTTATCTTGAAAGGGTGATG
>DLGS01000045.1 GCA_002482815.1 Bacteroidetes bacterium UBA7688 | reverse complement strand
GTCGGTAGAAATTCTTGTGCCTGAGGAGCGGTGGTGAGTTTAATCGTTTGCACTGCTGCCGGAGCCTCTTCCTTCGCAGGTTTGTACGTTGCAGGGCGAACATCCGATTGCTCCTGCAATTTCAATAATGAACCTGTAACAGGCTGTTCATTTTGCGCCAGCAGATTGAAAATGCGTAACTGGCGGCTGTTCATTCCTTCGTTATGTGCAATGATTTCTATTGTTTCGCCTTCTTCCACCAGATGATGGGGATGAGCGCCTTTCAGTTTTTTTCCTTCAAGGTAGATGTACATATCACGCTTCAGGGGTTCGTCAGCAAGCTCATTAATTTCAAGCAAACGGGCATAGCGGATATTGAACTTCATAGCTTTGTCCAGCAAGGTTTCCCCTTTACGGCAATAGATGGCACGGATACCATTAATAATAGAAGTACCGTCATCATTGGTCTTCACACCGTTGGGATCCTCATTTTCATTCTCAGCCACAAGCGGAGCTACAAGGGCAGGAGTCTGTTCCTCCATCGGCACAACTTCGTTCACCCGCTTTCCATCAGCAGCGAAAGTGTACATCTGCAAATCATAATCCTCAATCATTTTAATCAGTTTCTGTGCATAGGCAGGATTGGTAGCGTAACCACATCTTTTCAAACCCTTTGCCCAGGCCGTATAATCTGATTTATCATAAGTAAACAATTCTGCGTAGCGTAAAGAACTTTTCAAATAATCAGAATGGTCTTTGTAGGAATCTTTGGCGGTGCTGTATTTTCTGAAACATTCATTTGGGGCATCATCTGTATGAGCAAAAGTTTCTCCGCGCCATTCCTTTTTGCATTTAATACCAAAATGGTTATTGGCCATTGTAGCCAGTTCACTTTCGCCAGCACCTGTTTCGTAAATACCCTGCGCCAGGGTAATAGATGCCGGAATACCCACGCGTTGCTGCTCTTCAATTGCCCAGGGCCCATATTTTTTAATGTAGGCTTTTGCCTTTATATCAAAAGCTGTCTGCGCAAACAAACCCAAAGCAGTTGCCATAAAACCCAGGGTACAAAAAATCCTTTTCATAATATTTCACTTTTTAATTACTCACTTTTCTGATGACAGAAATTCCATCACGGATGGGAAGAATTAACACCTCCACCCTGTTCTCATTTTTTATTTTCTGGTTGAAACGAAACATTGCCTTTTCGTTTTTCCCCTGCTCTTCTTCCGGCAAAAGTACTTTACCTTCAAACAATACGTTGTCGGCAACTATAATTCCGCCGATTTTAAGCCGGTCAATCACCAAATCGAAGTAGTGCTCGTAGTTTGGCTTATCAGCATCGATGAAGACCAAATCCCAATCTTCTTCTAAACCTTTTATTATTTCAGTTGCGTCACCAAAATGGGTCACCACCTTGTTTTGACAATCAGCAGCCTTGATATACTTTTCAATAATATCCTGCCGTTCTTCATCAATTTCGATTGTGTGAACCAATCCTCCTTCGGGTAGTCCCTGCGCCAGGCAAATAGCGGAATAACCTGTAAAGGTTCCGATTTCCAAGACCCGTTTCGGGTTCATCAACTTGCTGAACATTTGCAGCAAACTTCCCTGCAAATGCCCTGAGAGCATAACCGGCTGCATTTCCTTTCGGTAAGTTTCACGCTCAAGTGCCTTCAAAACAGGCAATTCATCACTGCTCATTTTAATGGCATACCTGTTCAGCGATTCGTCAAAAAGTGTTGTGGTCATTACAGAAATTAGAAATTAGGTTGCAATTTATGGTCGGTATAAAACTCCCTGATATAGGCTACCACTTCATCTGCCGTATCAAAGATTTTAATCATTTCCAGGTCGCCTTCGCTGATATTTTTCTCTTCCAGCAACATAGTGTGTTGCATCCAGTCGAAAAGACCTTTCCAATAGGCGCTACCCACACAGATCATTGGTGTCTGGGTAAATTTTTTGGTCTGGATTAAAGTAGCGACTTCAAAAAACTCATCCAGTGTGCCCCAACCTCCCGGCATCATAATGAAACCCTGAGAATATTTGGTGAACATTACTTTACGAACGAAGAAATAGTCAAAATTTAAATTCTTATCTGAATCAATAAATTTATTGGCAGATTGCTCAAAAGGCAGACTGATATTAAGGCCAACAGACCGTCCGCCAGCCCTGTGGGCACCCTTATTTGCCGCTTCCATTATACCCGGACCACCACCTGATATAATACCGAAACCTTCTTCGGCAAGGCGTTCGGCTATTTCTGTAGCCAGATTATAATACCGGTGTTCGAACACTGTTCGTGCAGAGCCGAAAATGGAAATACAGGGTCCGATTTTGGCAAGGTCTTCAAAACCCTGAACAAATTCGGCCATAATTTTAAAAATCTGCCAACTGGAATGTGCTTTTGTTTCCGTCCAGTCTCTTAATTTCATTCCGTTTTTTAGGGTAGTCATAGTTTCTTAAATATTTACAATACTGTTTTTATTTCCTTGTTTTTTGAAGAACACAAAAATAAAAGCCCGAAGGTCAATCCGGCGTTAATAATCAGTAATTCTATTCCAATTTTATAGCCGTGGAAAATTGATGCGGATAAATCAAGCATCGCTTTGGCATTTTCTTCACTTAATGTGATGGTTTTGAGATACCATTCAGCATTGTTTACGAAGTCTATGGAGAAAGTAAGCAGCAGGGCCAGCAGACAAAGCCAGAAAGGAAATTTCTCACCGATGTGTCGTTTAGTAATGATGCCAAATGTAAACAAGCCTAATAATGGTCCGTAGGTAAAGCCAGCCACTTTCAACAAAATATCAATCAAAGAACCATTGTCTACTTCGCGGAAAAAGAAAATGCAAAGCAGGAATACAATGCTGAATGAAAAATGCACGGTGTAACGCACTTTGGCTCTCTTTTCTTCATCCCAATCTGCGCGGCGCTTCAATCCCAGAATATCGATACAAAAGGAAGAAGTCAATGCAGTAAGAGCGCCGTCGGCACTGGGGAACAATGCTGACACCAGTCCGATTAAAAAGATGACTGTAATAAAAAATGGCAAACCTGAATTGATAGCTATAGTGGGGAATAAGGCATCTCCTGTGGCGGTAATACCTTTTGCCCCGGCATAAAGAGCCAGCAATCCTCCTAATAATAAGAAGATAAAAACAACAACCATTTGCACAAAACCAAACAGCAGCATATTCTTTTGTGCATCTTTCAGGTTGCTGACACTGATATTTTTTTGCATCATTTCCTGATCGAGACCTGTCATAGCAATAGTAATAAATGCACCGCCAATAATTTGCTTCAGGAAGAAGTTAGGCTTGCCTGCATCTGTGGCGAAAATGTGGGTGTAGTCTTTTGCAGCCATTGATTCCCAAACCGTATTGAGGTGCAATTGCATTTCGCTAAGCATATAGCCGACGCAAATCACGAGTGCCAAAAGCATAAAAGTTGTTTGCAGCGTATCTGTCCATACAATCGTTTTTACACCTCCCCTTAATGTATACAGCAGAATCAACGCTAAAATAATTATTGAAGTCAGTTCGAATGAAATGCCTAAATCTTTCAACACAAAAATCTCCAGTACCTTAATCACCAGATACAAGCGCAAGGTGGCGCCAAGTGTGCGGGAAAGAATGAAAAATAAGGAACCCGTTTTGTAAGCAGTGATACCCAGTCGTTGTTCGAGATAAGTATAAATGGAGGTCAACTGCATTTTATAATACAAAGGCAGCAAAATATAGGCAACAGCGAAGTAACCCAGCCAATACCCGATAGCGACCTGAAAATATTCAAAGCCTTTGATACCAACAGTTCCCGGCACGGAAATAAAAGTCATTCCGGAAAGAGATGTACCAATCATACCAAAGGAAACGAGCATCCAGTTGGATTTTCGGTTCCCGATAAAAAATGATTCGTTATTAGAATGCCTGGAAGTGTAAAATGCAATGCCCAACAATAAGGCGAAATATGCGAGGATAATTGCGATGAGCATTTAGTAATACTGATTATTATTTATTGACTAATGGTTATAAATAAAAAAGCTTCGTTCGAAAGAAAAACGGAACAAAGCCTTTTTAAACAAATCCCGAAGGAGAAAAATAAGATCTAAAAACCGATCAAAACACCCATTCTGATATCCAGACCGCCCTTTCCGCTTACTTTATAATAACTGTTGGGGTCATTCAGGACGTCAAACAAAAAAGACAAATTAAGTGAAAGTCTGTCTGTAATCGGTTGCCTTAAACCAGCACCGATCAACAGGCTCGGAGACTCAACTTTCTTTTTGTAGAGTAATCCTGTCAGATCATCCTGGAAGTAATTGTCGAAAATATTATACTCCAGTTCTGAATGGATATAAATGCTCTCCCATAATAAAAACCTACCCCAAAGGCCTCCGGAATAAGTATTGTAGGATAGAATATTGGATTCTGTACCCATTGGCAAGTAGGCTCTGTCTACTTTGTAACGGTCATAACTATAACCAAGTTTCACACCACCATATAAGCGCTCCATTAATTTGTATCCGATAACCGGCGCAACCCCTACACTGATAAATCCATTACCTCCGCTGAATCGCAAATCGCCACCCAACACAAGTTTATCCCTGTCGAATCCGGTTTTTTTAGCCGGTTTTTTGGCTACTTTCCGTCCGCTGCTATTATATATTTCCTGCGCTTGTCCGGAAAAGGAAGCCAGGCAAACAAAAAGCAAAAAAATTATTTTTTTCATAATGGCCAGTTCGTTGTCTTTAAAGAACGATTACGAAGTTAAAACATTTTGCACAAAGGCTTGTTTTGACCAAATTTATTTACCAAACTTTTTCTTTAACAAATTCAATGCATCATTAATATTTGCTTCGGGTGCAGGTTCTTTGGGTTTTTCATTTTTATGAAATGGCTTGCTGCTCCTGAGGGGAGCTTCCTCTGTTTGCTTGATAGACAAGGCTATTCGCTTCCTGGGAATATCCACTTCTGTCACTTTCACCATTACCTGCTGGTTCAGTTTCAATAATTCATTCGGATCAGTGATATACTTATGTGCAATTTCTGAAACATGAACCAAGCCATCCTGCTTAACACCAATATCCACAAATGCGCCAAACCGGGTGAGGTTGGTCACAATTCCCGGCACTATCATTCCCACATAAACGTCTTCAATACTGAAAATCTGTGCAAATTCGAATGCCTGTGCCTCACTCCGCGGATCAAGGCCTGGTTTTTTCAATTCTTTGATTATATCCTGAACGCCCAATAAGCCCAGCGTTTCGTTCACATATTTTTGCGGAGCAATATTTTTCAGCAGATTTTCATTCCCAATCATTTGCTCAACCGTAACCGACAAATCTTTTGCCATCTGACTAACCACTGCGTATGATTCAGGATGGACAGCGCTGGCATCTAACGGATGCTCTCCGTCTTTTACCCTCAAAAAACCAGCACATTGTTCGTAGGCTTTTGCACCGAGTCTTGGCACTTTCAGTAATTGCTTCCTGCTTTTAAAACGACCTTCTTCATTGCGGAACTGAACTATATTCTCTGCAATGGATGGGCCGATTCCACTTACATAGCTCAGCAGATGCTTGCTGGCCGTGTTCAGGTTTACGCCCACCATATTTACACAGCTCACCACTGTCTGATCAAGTTTTTCTTTAAGCCTTGTCTGATTCACATCGTGCTGATACTGCCCTACCCCAATGCTCTTAGGGTCGATTTTCACCAATTCGGCGAGAGG
>DLGS01000299.1 GCA_002482815.1 Bacteroidetes bacterium UBA7688 | reverse complement strand
AAAAATGGTGATTTTGAAAGATATGATACCTGCCCATATGAAAGTGGGCAAATTATTTTTTCTAAAGGCTGGCAAAATACTGTGATTCCAGATTATTTTTTAGGATGTGAATATTTCAATACTTGTGAAAAAAATATCTATGCAGGGTGCCCTGATAACGGTCTATTCTATCAATATCCTCATTCAGGTGACGGAATGGCTGGAATGGAGATGTATTATGATAAAACTCTTCCTCCTCCTTTAATAGGAGCACCTTTTGATAATAGAGAATACTTACAAAGTAAATTGCTTAAAAAGTTGAGTATCGGTAAAAAATATTGTGTTTCTTTTTGGATCAATTTGCCGGAGGCTTCAGGCTATGCCCACAATAAAATAGGAGCCTATCTCGATGATGGAAGTATCAACACTGCGGTAGACAGTACAGGCAAGGAAATTACTTCTGTAACTCCACAGGTGTATACGAATATAATTATAAAGGACACTCAAAACTGGATAAAAATAGAGGGGTCATTTTTTGCAACAGGTAATGAAAATTATATTACAATAGGTAGTTTTTTTCCAAACGATTCTATTTCGACTCTCATCACAAATTATTGGTTTACACTACCTCAATACTCCTATTATCTCATCGACGATGTGAGTGTAGTGCCTGTAGATGCCAAAGCAAATGCAGGCGCAGACAGATGGGTAGAGTTGGGAAAAACAGTCCAGATTGGTCCTGTAGAAGACAGTACAGCAAGAGGGATGGATTGTAAATGGTACCACAAAGGGAAACTCATTGATAGTGGTAACGTAATAACAGTATCGGCATCCTCTATCAAATACGCCATTGACACTTACATTGTTGTGCAAAATGTGTGCGGTACTATCACCACAGATACGATGCTTTTAAAAACAGTTGGTTTGGGCATTATTTTACCCTGGATTACCGGCTTTAGTATTTTTCCGAATCCATCGAATGGAAATTTCGACATAACATCACATGCTTCATTGCAGGGAACAAAACCATCTGATGCCAGACTGTATGATTTGTTGGGCCGTCTTGTTTTTCAAAAAGAACTTTCATTCAGCAATAGTCAGGCTTCAGTCCATCTGGATGTAGCGGATGGGATATACATATTCGAGCTCAGGGATGTGGAAGGGAATACTTATCGTCAAAAAATAGAGGTTCAGAATTAGGAAGTGGTAATGGGCAAAATAATTTAATGTTGGAAGGATTTGTCACACGAGAGAAAGACAGATTGCGGCATGCAGGCTTATACCATGACAATTTGTTGAGCCTATAATGGATTAATAGAGTATTTTTTATCCCTGAAAACGATAAACCGAAAGCACTAATGGTTATCGGATAAGAACCATTCTGCAAAAGAACTTGGTGTTTCGTCAAGGCGCATGCTGACCAGTCGCACTGAAGCCGGGAATAAGAATTGAATGGAACGCACAAAATGAAGTAACAGATTTTCGCAGGTCGGTTGGAAAGGAACCAGGATTACCTTCTCGAATTCGTTGGCGATAACGGCAGATTTAGAATAGGGTGCCTGTTCATTCAGTACCAGTGCGTGATCATACAGACTGATAATTTGTTCCCGGACTATTTTTTTTACATCACCAAAATCAATCACCATGCCCAGTTTGGCATCATGATTGTCGATGACCGGAGAACCCATCAGGGTTACACTGAGATGATAAGTATGTCCATGGATGTTTTTGCATGGTCCGTCATAACCATACAAGGCATGGGCCATATCGAAACTGAATTGCTTGGTAACCCTGATTTGTGGTGTTTGCATAATAAATCGCTAAAGATTTCCCCCCCAATTGGCCAGCTCTTCCCTGCTCCAGAGTTCCGGAAAGAAAATCCTTCTCTGGTATTTCGGATGCATATATTTTCTCCAGTCGCTTCCGCCGGTTGCGTCAGCATTACCTAAATATTTTACGGCAGCATGATAGTGCGCCATCACCCAGGTCACATTGACGGTATAATCATAATGCCGCATGGCTGCGATGAGGCAGGTATCCTGTTGTACAGTTTCGGGCAATAGTTTGAATTTTGTCCAGAGATTGGTGGTGTTATATCCTCTCATCTTTTCCAGAAACATGTCTTTATATTTCTCTTCAAACAAACGGATAAGCGTACTCTTTTTACCACTGGTATGGTCCTTTCCTGCCGCCTGCCAGTAGAGATGATCATAGGCATGTTCGAAGGGTGTGCTGCGGTCGATAGTTGCACGGAAACGATAGTCTATTAAATTAATCAATTCCGTTGAGGCAAATTCGATTACACGGTATTGGGCACTTTGAAAACCACTGGCCGGCGTAAGTGTATTGCGGAATTTGAAATACTGATCGGGCTCCATTCCGTCTCCCATAATATCAAAAGAGGTGGACAACATATCGAAGTAACGGCTGATGCGGCGAAGCTTTTCAGTAAAGAAAGTTGCTTCCACCACCTCGCTCTTACTGACCTGATCAATCTCCCATAACACCATTTTAAACAGCAACTCGTTGATTTGATGATACATAATAAACACCATTTCATCGGGAAGAGTAGTACGCTGTTTTTGCAGGCTCAGCAAGGCTTCCGGCATAATGTAATCCCAGTAGGTAATGGGTTTTGCCCATACCAATCCTTCCAGGTGCACATCAGGGTTTTGGTCGATGGCTGTATATTTTTCGCTGATGCGACTTAATATTTCTTCTTGTTCGCTGTTCATTATATGGTATAATATTGGGATGCTTTAAAGTGTACCTCTTCTGGCCTGCTCTGCTTCTATACTTTCAAACAAGGCCTGGAAATTGCCTTTGCCGAATGATTTCGCACCTTTGCGCTGGATGATTTCGAAGAACAATGTTGGACGGTCTTCTACGGGTTTGGTAAAGATTTGCAGCAGGTAGCCTTCTTCGTCGCGGTCTACCATTATGCCCAGGGATTTTAATACAGCCATGTCTTCAGCAATTGTCCCTACACGATCCACCACGGTGTCGTAGTAAGTACCGGGCACGTGTAAAAATTCCACACCTCTTTTTCTCATTTCGCTGATGGTGAAAACGATATCATCCGTTGCCACTGCTATGTGCTGACATCCTGCGCCACCATAGAAATCGAGGTATTCTTCCACCTGTGATTTTTTCAGGCCGTGTGCAGGCTCGTTAATCGGGAACTTGATTCTTCCATTGCCATTGGTCATCACTTTGCTCATCAGCGCAGTGTATTCAGTGGAAATGTCTTTGTCGTCAAATGTGATAAGGTTGGCAAATCCCATTGTTTCGGCGTAAAACTTTGCCCATTTATTCATCGTCCCCAGTTCCACATTCCCAACCATATGGTCAATATATTTTAACCCTGTAGGGATGGGTTCGTAGTCTGATTCCCATTTTTCGAAACCGGGTAAAAAGACTCCTCTGTAATCCTTTCTTTCTATAAAATAGTGAACGGTATCGCCGTAGGTTTTAATTCCTGCTTTCACCACAATTCCGTTATTGTCGGAGTAGACAACAGGTCCCAGAACGGATTCCGCACCGCGGCTCATCGTTTCCTGGTAAGCTTTTCGGGCGTCGTCTACCCAAAGGGCAATCACTTTTACGCCATCTCCATGGCGGCGGATATGATCGGATATGGCACTGTCGGGATTGAAAGGGGTGGTGAGTACCAATCGTATTTTATCCTGTGCTACCACATAAGAACAAAATTCTTTATTCCCGGTTTCCAATCCGCAATAAGCCAGGGATTGAAAGCCGAAGGCGGTCTTGTAATAATGGGCGGCCTGCTTGGCATTGCCTACATATAATTCGACGTAGTCTGTACCATTAATAGGTAAAAAATCCTGTGCCTGGTCGAATATTTTTTCAATTCCATAGTTGAAATTGTCTACTTGTGTGAGATTTGTTGTGGACATCATCTGTGTTTTTGTAGTACTCCGCTTGGTTTTTCCCGGTTGAAGCACTATTTTTATTAAATGGTTTGAATCCTGTTTTTGGTGATTAATCCAGCCATGATTTATAATAGTCCTTCACCTCGATATTCAGCGCTTCTTCAGTTATCATCATGGGTTGGAAGGGATCAATCATTACAGCGAGTTCTTCTGTTTCTTTTTTGCCAATACTTCTTTCGATTGCTCCTGGATGCGGGCCGTGTGGAATACCTCCTGGATGCAGCGTGATCTGACCTTTCTCTATGTTATTACGGCTCATGAAATCTCCATCTACATAATATAGAATTTCATCGCTGTCAATATTGCTGTGATGGTAAGGCGCAGGTATAGCATCCGGATGATAATCATACAGACGCGGTACGAACGAGCAAATCACAAAGTTTTTGCTTTCGAAAGTCTGATGGATGGGCGGCGGCATATGGATGCGCCCGGTCAATGGTTCGAAGTTGAAAATGGAAAACGTGTAGGGGTATAAATAACCGTCCCAGCCCGCTACATCAAAAGGATGATTGGCATAAACGTACGGAAACATAAATCCTTTTTTCTTGATGAAAATGTCAAATTCACCCTGTTCGTCATGCGTTTTCAGGTTTTGAGGAATTTTGATGTCACGCTCGCAAAAAGGGGAATGCTCCAGCAATTGCCCGAAATCATTTCTGTACCTGCGTGGCGTAAAGATGGGATCGAAGGACTCAACAAAAAGTATCCGGTTTTCGCTGGTATCGAATTCAATTTTATAAACAGTACCTCTTGGAATGTTGATGTAATCGCCATATTGAAATTTTAATTCGCCAAACATGGTATAGAGGGTACCGCTGCCTTTGTGTATAAAAAGCAATTCATCCGCATCCGCATTTTTATAAAAGTAATCCGGAGATGTGCTTGGTGCGGCCAATCCTATTTGCATCGCCGCATTCACCATCAGTGTTTTTCTGCTTTTGATGTAATCTGCTTCAGGCTGAATATTAAAACCTTTAAAGCTCATGGCGTCCAATCCGTTTTCGATGGCTATTTTTGGAATAACGGAATAGGCTTTGTCTTTTTGTTTTACTCTGGTTGGCGGATATAAATGGTAAACCAGGGATGATAAACCTGCGAATCCCTGCGTGCCTACCAGTTCTTCTGCATATAATGTTCCGTTATCCTGACGAAAAACAACATGGCGTTTGTCGGGTATATTTCCTGCTTTATGATAGAAAGGCATTGTGTGAATTTTGTTTGTGTGACAAAAGTAATTTTGTGCTATTTCTTAGAATGTGATGCCTGTCACAGTATGACCAAAGTCATTTTTGGATGTTTTGATGCATGAAAAAAAGCCTGTTCGTTAAATGAACAGGCTTTTTGGAATTTGATTTGTTTGTTTTAGTTTGTTATTAGTGGCACTTGAAGTAATCAAAAGGTTCGTGGCAATGGTTGCAGCTATATAAGGCTTTGCAGGCCGTTGAGCCGAATTGTGAAATCAATTTTGTATCAGTTGATTCACATTTCGGGCATTTAACCTCCACATTTTTCGGCGACAGCCAATTGCTGCAGGAAGAATGAACCGGCGCGGCAATACCAAACCGAATCAGTTTTTCTTTTGTGGTTTCGCTCATCCAATCGGTGGTCCAGGCTGGCGCAAATACCATGGTTACTTTCGCATTATCAATGCCGGCTTCCTTTAAGGTGCTGAGGATATCCTGCTCAATGATTCCCATTGCCGGACAAGCGGTATAGGTGGGTGTTAAAAGGATTTCACAGCCTTTGTCAGACAAGATTACATCGCGCAGCATTCCCATCTCTTCAATCGTGACAACCGGTATTTCCGGGTCTTTGATTTCAGATAGCAAGGCCAGTATTTCTTCCCGCAGATAAGATTCCTTTACCATATTGCTTCTGGATAAGCCCGCTGTAAGTATTGCATTTCTGAAAGGATGTGACCCATGTTTTCTGTATGAATCCCTTTTCTTCCCCCTGATTGGTTATAGGTAGCAGTAGGTATTTTTATGTTGGAATCGGATAGTACGGTTTCCACCATTTCCAGCCATTTGTTTTGCAGAGCCTTGTTGTCACAGCCGATAACTTCCTTCAGCATTAATTCCTCTTCTGCTCCCATCTCAAACTGTTCACCGGTATACATCCACAGGTCGTTGACAGCCTGTTGTAATAATTCATTGCTTAGCACAGTACCTTTTCCCAAACGATAACACCAGTCGCGCGAATGTGTCCAGTGGTATCGGACTTCTTTGATTGCTTTACCCGCAATTCCTGCCAGTGTTTCATCTTTTGAATGGCACAATTCAGTATACAGGAGTAATTCGTAAGTCGAAATCAACAATTGTTTTGCGATGGTAAACGCGAAGTCTCCTTTCGGCATTTCAGCAATCAGGTTATTGTAGTATTGGTGCTCCGGCCTCCGGTAAGCAAGCTGATCGGCAGATTGTCCTTTGCCTTCCACTTCCCCTGCATAATGCAAAAGGTTTTGTGCACGGCCGATATAATCCAAAGCGATATTGGTCAAGGCCAGGTCTTCTTCCAGTATCGGGCCTTTGCTGCACCATTCGGACAGGCGATGACTCTGAATAAGGGCATTGTCACCTAATTGCAAAAGATATTGGTATAGCGCTTCCTGCTTTGTCATTGATGTAGATTTTAGATTTGTTTGGCACCTTCCGGCATGACATAAAAAGTAGGGTGGCGGTACATTTTGTCGTTTGATGGATCAAAAAACATACCTGCGTCTTCCGCATTGGAAGCGCTGACATATTTTGCAGGAACAACCCAGATGCTGGTTCCTTCATTCCTTCTGGTATATATATCCCTGGCATTTTGGAGTGCCATTTGATTGTCTGAAGCATGAACGCTTCCGGCATGGGTGTAATGGCTTCCAGGGCGGCTTTGGATAAAAACTTCCCAAAGATCCAACTGTGTATCTGTAGACATATTGATCGTTTTAGTTGAGTTCGTTTATGTGTTTCTGGTAGGCCGCTGCTGCTTCTCTGACCCAGGCTCCTTCGTTATGGTATTTAATATGATGAGCCATTCGCTGTTTGTTGCAGGGGCCATTTCCATTAATGACCTGGTTGAATTCTTCCCAATTGATTTCACCATGGTCGTAGCATTGTTTTTCTTCATTCCATTTCAGGTCTTTGTCCGGAATACTTAATCCGATTACTTCTGCCTGTTGCACGGTTTTGTCTATAAAGCGTTGACGAAGTACATCATTGCTTTGTCGTTTAATTTTCCATTTGAAGGCATTTCCGGAGTTTGGAGAATCACTGTCATGAGGTCCGAACATCATAAGTGAAGGCCACCACCAGCGGTTCATGGCATCCTGCGCCATCGCTTTTTGTTCATTCGTGCCCTTCATCATATTGGCCATTATTTCATAACCCTGGCGTTGATGAAAACTCTCTTCCTTGCAGATTCTCACCATGGCTCTGGCATATGGTCCGTATGAAGTGCGTTGCAAAGAAACCTGATTCACAATGGCAGCGCCATCCACCAGCCATCCGATAGCGCCGATATCTGCCCAGTTAAGAGAGGGGTAATTGAAGATGTTGGAATACTTTGCTTTTCCGGAATGCAATTGCTCAATCATTTCTTCCCGGGAAATGCCAAGCGTTTCTGCTGCGCTGTATAGATAAAGGCCGTGACCACCTTCGTCCTGAATTTTGGCCAGTAGTATTTGCTTTGAACGCAAGCTTGGAGCCCGGGTTATCCAGTTACCTTCCGGTTGCATTCCGATTACTTCGGAGTGGGCGTGTTGAGAAATCTGGCGGATAAGGTGTAAGCGGTATTTTTCCGGCATCTGATCTTTTGGTTCAATATTCAGATCCTTGTCAATCTTTTCCTGAAAAGCATTTTCTATTGCAATAGCATCCATTATCATGATTTTACAAACCAAAAGTAATTTTGCACGATGGTGTAAAATGTGATGATGCTCACAATATGATTAATGTCAGTTTTTGTACGCCTCAGTCCTATGGACAGCTCCCTTAAGATGGGAGCAGTGTTGCTCCTCAGTCCAAGACGCAACTCTTAAGGAAAAACAATTAATGACCTGCATTTGCCATGATATTCAGCAATTGCTCGTCGAGGATTTTGATTTTTTTGCCGCTCAGTTCAATCAACTTTTGCTCCTGCATTTCGTAAAGCAGGCGGGTAGCAGTTTCGCGGGTGGTGCCTGCCAGGTTGGCCAGTTCTTTGCGTTTGATACTGATGTTTATTGTTTTGTTATCAGTTTCAACGCCATAGTTTTTTTTGAGAGCCAGCAGCGATTGGGCCAAACGATTTTTAACAGGTTGCTGTGCTGTACTCGTGATTTTTCGTTCGGCTTGTTTCAATTCATCGCTGAGGAGATGAACAATTTGCAGGGTCAGTTTGCTGTTCTTTTCAATTAAATTGTTGAAGTGAGGTTTGGGTATAAAACAAACTTTTGACTCTTCGAGCGCCATAGCCGAACAGGAATAGGTGTCTTCTCCAAGAATGGCTCTGTAGCCCATTATGTCGCCATCATGGGCGAGATGCACAATCTGTTCTTTCCCGTCAGCACCGACCTGGCTCAATTTTATTTTCCCGGATTGAATACAGAATAAACCACGCGGATAAGCCCCCTCATTAAAAATTACCTCTCCCTTATCATATTGTTTACAGGATTTGCCTTGTTCCAATTGCTCCAATTCATCACTTTTCAGCTCTTTGAATATGGAGTTGAATCTTGCGGAACAGGCACTACAACTGATAGGTTGTTCAGTTTTCAAAATGGAAGAAAAATTAAGAAATACAAATATATCGCAAAAGAGTGTGCTGAACTTGATTTTGTCCGGTTTCGGTTTTCAAATGTCCTGATAAGTCAACGTTTCTTAAAGACAGGAATAGCCCTGTTGAAAAACAGGGCTATTCTTATGCTGTATTACCGGTAAATTTTGTTTGCTGATTATTCGTTAACCCACTTTTCCATTTTGGGTACCCAGCCTTTTACAGGGTCAAACAATAAAGCTTTAGTACCGTTTTCTCCTTTGGTATATTCCATCTGGATTTTGCCTGAAGCCATCGGGGCAATATTCTGGCCATCTTTGAACGCCCAAACAGTGACTACCAGGTCATAGCTCCTGCCCTCCTGTACTTTGTCTTTGATTTTCCTAAGCAATTCGAGATAAGCATAGTCGGCTGAGCCATTATTGTCTATAGGTCCGCGACCGGCAAAGAAGTAATATTTGTCTTTATCTTTTTCCATCATTGGGATGTTTGAAGAAAAGAAAGTGCTCGTTTTTCTCAATACTTCTCTATCGGTTTTTTCTCCGGCCATCTCGTAAGTAATATTAAACCATGCTCCAGGATGCGAAATCATTAAAGGTTGTTCAAAATAGGGTTTGAATGCAAGCGTGTTGCCTAATTCAGCTTTAGTAATAAACCATTCCAGCTTTTCTTTTGGCTCATTATCTCTGTCATTTCTGAAATAATTGGTTCCTTGTGCAAAAGCAATTTTTCCATGATAATTTTTGTAAGAATCAAATGTCATCAGGGTTGCTTTGTCTTTTTCCAGTTTTTCCGAGTTCAGGCTGGCCATTATTTCACTGATTTTTGCTGTAGCGGCGTCAATGTTCCAGGTGCCAAGTTTGCTTTTGTCTTTTGCTAAAACATCAAATACCGTGCGCTGTGCATCAGGTGGCACCGCGTTTCCATTGTTTC
>DLGS01000398.1 GCA_002482815.1 Bacteroidetes bacterium UBA7688 | reverse complement strand
TAGCCGTAGCCATAACCATAGCCATAACCGTAGCCGTAACCGTATTTTTTACTTCTTTCAACACTATTGAATATAATGGCAGGATTGCTGATTTTTCTTTCCTTATACAGCATATCCAACATTTTCACCTGTCCTTTAATTGTTTTGCCCTGGCGCGTAACGAATACGTTCACACCAGCATACTTCGAAAGAATAGTAGCATCCGATACCATTCCGATTGGTGCAGTATCAATAATGATTACATCAAAAATTTCACCCAGATCATCAAACATTTGTTTATTGCGTGGTTGCAGAATCAACTCCCCCGGATTTGGCGGAACGGCTCCACAATTGGCAATGAACAGGTTGCCGTGAA
Organism: Bacteroidetes bacterium UBA7688; assembly: GCA_002482815.1. Lineage (GTDB taxonomy): Bacteria > Bacteroidota > Bacteroidia > Chitinophagales > Chitinophagaceae > Rurimicrobium. Next base: position 8,982 of record DLGS01000398.1, on the reverse strand, counting down.
GGCCGGATGGTTTTACCACTTTATTTAAATCATTGGTAACACCTGCAAGGTAAGAACTGATACCACCATCGCGATCAAGGTTAAGACGTTCGCTGATTTTTGGTTTACGTAAATCGAACTCCATTACCAGCACCTTTTTATGGGTAAGGGCAAGGGTAAGGCCAAGGTTGATAGAAATAAACGTTTTACCCTCTCCGCTCACACTCGAGGTAACAAGGATTGTGTTCTTTTTATCATTGACCGCCATAAATTCCAGATTGGTCCTCAACAGACGGAATTGTTCGGCAATACCTGTACGAATACTTGGACCGATAACAACTTCCATACCTTCCGGTGCTTTGTTGATAGAACCCAGGATAGGAATACTTGTCATTGCTTCGATATCCGACTCGTTCATTACTTTGTTGTTCAGTAATTCTTTAGAAGCTAATGCGCCGCAAGGAATCAGAAAACCGGCAAGAAATGCAAGAAGGTAAATATTTTTTGCCACAGGTTTTACAGGAGCACCGGTACTATAAGGCTGTACAACTAATTTTGATTTTGCTGACGCCGCATTCAGGGCAATTTCATTTTCAAGTCCTTTCTGAAACAAAGTCAGATACATACTCTGTAATACATCATACTCTCTCTTCACATCATTAATAGAACGGTCAAGGCCGGGAATTGAACCAATCAGACTGCTGTATTTAGCAGAATTCTGGTAGGCATTTTGCATAGTTGCATTAATGGCAGATTCATTCCTGGAAATGGCCTCCAGCATACTTTTTCTCAATCCTGCAACTTCGGCTTCATCCTTTTTGCGGATGATACTTTGGGCAGGTTGATTTTCGATATCCAGCTTTTGAGCTACAGTATTGTATTTGCTGATCATTGCCGAAAGAATCGGATCTTTTACATTAGCAGCTGCAATAATCGGATTTTTATTATCTGATATATTAGAAACGGTGGATTTCACATCAATAAGAGATTGACGCTCCATAATCATCTCGTTTATTTTTTGCTGAGATTCTTCTTTACCGGCAACATAAGCACCACCCTGGGCTTCAACATCAATCATATTGTGGCTTACTTTGATTCCTTCCACTTTCGAATCCACACCTTTCAATTGCAGTGCCAAAGCTGCCTGACGTTTATCGATAAAGTCCCTTGTTTTTTGGGCAGACAACACTGCATTTGACAATTCATTGACGTGATACTTATCTATCAGGACATGAATAAAATCAATTGCCCGCGGCGGCAAATTATCAATCAAAGCTATTTCCAACATACTTGTTCTGCCATCAGATGGAAAAACCTGCAATACAGGGAGAATAGTACTAACATAGCTTATACTCGGCACTATTGTCACCTTTAAAGGTGTAGCAGAAAAATCAGCATTTGCAGCAGCAGGATTGCTGTATATAATTTTCATTCTTCCAAATGGCATTTTTGTCCAGGAATCGAATGGAATTCTTGAAACTTTTTCATTGTGAGTTACTTCGAAAAGGCCGTCAACAAGCTTTCCTTTTTCAACTATCTGACCCACCAATAATTCATCATACATTCCTGTATATCCATTGGAATCAAATATCACACGAATAGGGACATTACCGTACACCTCAGTTTCCTTAACATTGCCCTGTGTCCAATATCTGATGTGCAAATTCAAAGAATCGACTACACTCTTCACTAAATCCTGAGAGTGGAGAAGCATAATTTCATTAAACATATTTACACCTTCGTCTTCCATTCCGATTTTTTTCAATACAGAAGAACCAGCCTGCAGCCCCCCCCTGGAATCAACACCGTCAAGAAGCAAAGAGCTTTTTACAAGATACATCGGAGTTGTATACCTAAGATATAAAAATGCTGCACTTACTGCAACAACGACGCATAGCAATAAAATGTACCAATAGCTTATTATTGATGCAAAAAAACGTCTGACATCAAAATTTTGATTGATCTGATCTTTGATAATTGTTTGAGTATTATTTTGATGCGTATTTTGCTCCATAATTAGCATTTAATATTATCAGTATCCGATATTATAAGTAAGTTAGTTTTTGGTCAATTGTACAATACCGTATATTGACAAGACTGAACCTATAAGCGTAGCTATTGTAGGCAAATAAAACAACAAAAATTCATTGGTTTGCTGACGCTTAAGTCTGTTAGGTTCAACATAAACAATATCGTTTTTTTGCAAATAATAATATGGACTTGAAAACACCTTCTTACTGTTGAGATTTACCCTGCCAAATTCCTGAACACCATTTTTCTCACGGATAATCAGCACATTATCCTTACGACCGGTTATCGGAATATCTCCGGCAGCAGCAATAGCTTCAAGGATATTAATCTTATGATTGGGCGCAACCACCGGACCGACACGGCTTACTTCACCCAGCAAATTCACTTTGTAATTAATAACCCTTACTTCAACAACAGGGGCTTTAATATATTCTTCCAGTTTCTTAGACATCATTTCTTTTGCCTGTGTAGGCGTAAGTCCTGCAAGTTTAATTTTTCCCACCACCGGAAAATCGACATCACCATCAGGATTAACCAAATATCCTTTAATGGCGCTGGATCCTCCACTACCTGCCTGAGCAGAAATATTATAGGGAACGCCGCCATCGTTGAATATTGCTACCGGATCCTTTTGTGTAAAAGCGTCTACGCTGCTGACATTAATCGCCACAATATCATCCGGGCCGATTACTACATCGGGTCTTTTCTGACCTTGAACTAATTCTACAGTGGTATCCGGGTTTGTATTTTTATTGAAATAGATAGTTTTTTTGGGAGATGAGCATGACGCAGAAAGCACGACAAGTCCTATTGCTACATAGCCTGGCAATTTTATCATTTTTAGGGGGTAGTTTTTTTGCTTGCGCAAAGTTAAACGAAATACTGAGATTTTCTATAAGGATTGTGATTACAAGTCCTTATTCCTAAAAGTATATTCATTCAATAACTGCATTATATCCTGGTGCTCTTCAGGAATAGATTTTATCTGGGTTAAATGCCTTTCATGATGAAGGTCGGTACCACAATAATCATACAAACCCAGCTGCAATATTTTTTCAGCATTGATTTTAATAGATTTTCCATAATAACCAAGTATGGATAGTAAATTTAATTGTAATGAAACGCCTTTACCTTTAAGGGTTTCGAAAACTTTCATGTCGGTTTCATAGAGATATCTTTCCGGGTGAGCAAGTATGGGGTTGTATCCATTGGCCTGCACCGCAAACATGATATCATTAAACTGACGGTTCCAACCAGCCATGCTTGCTTCTACCAAGACCTGATTTTTCCCGAATGTCATCAAGCCTTTGGGAAGAACGTCGCCTAAAAAATAAGTATCCAGAAAATATTCTGCAGATACATCGATACTCATATCCGGAAGGTGTTGCGCCACATAATCCTTCAGAGGTTGAAAATAACGCCTTACCTTATTCGTATCATTATCATACATCTCGCCATGAATATGTGGCGTGGTGATAATTTTTTTGAATCCAAGATTATATAGATTTTCTATAAAGTGGATACTATCCTCCATGGTTTGAGCACCATCGTCAATCGCAGGAACCAGATGACTATGCATGTCCACCCCAAGGAATGAGAAATCCGGAATTACCGGTCCTGTATGCTTTGACGTGGTGTCTTTCTTCTTGAAAAATGAGAACATATAACCAATCTTATAAAACGAATGAATTGCAAAAGTACCGAATTAGATGTGTTTTTGCGATAGAATCGATATAATTGAAGATTGATTATAAAGATTTTGGAGGCCAGTCCAGCTTATCAAAGGTTTTTTGCTTTTTGATAAAATACTGCCAGATGATACTACCTTTATAAATACCGGTTTTATTGGGAATTGCAGCAACCGTTTTTTGTGCAAGTCTTCGGTGAGCAAACCATTTGCCCAAAGAACCATAAAAATTAAAATGCGCTTTAATAATAGTTTTACATTCAATCCATTTCCCCTGGGAAAGAAAATGAAATCCCGCAATCCCATCCAATATTAGCCGGAAAGGGAAAAGCCAAAGCAGGCGTGTACTCGTTTCATTTTTGAGTAACAAAATCAGGCTGTTTCTAAAATTGTAAAACAATTTTTGCGGGCTGCCATAACTAATAACACTTCCTCCTACATGATAGACAAGGGAATTACCGATATAACCAATTTTAAAACCTGCATTTTTTAATCGCCAACACAAATCTATTTCTTCCATGTGAGCATAAAAATCGGAATCCAGGCCGCCAACTAGATGGTAAAGCTCCGAACGTACAAAAAGGCAGCCACCTGAAGCCCAAAAAATCTCAATATTATCATTATATTGATGATGATCAGTTTCGATTTCGTCTAAAATACGGCCACGGCAAAACATGTAACCCAGATTATCTTTAAAACCTCCCGCGGCCCCGGCATACTCAAACTTTTCGCGCTCGCGCCAATACCTGATTTTAGGCTGGCAGGCTGCAAGTTGAATGTCATTTTCCATTGCCAGGTGCAAAGGATTAAACCAACCCTGAGTGACCTCAAAATCGGCACTGAGTAAAACGTAATACTTGGATTGAATTTGTTGCAAAGCAACAGCATAACCGTGAGCAAATCCTTTATTTACAGGTATTTGCAATAATTCTACAGAAGGAAAGTTTGTCCGGATATAGTCTGCCGTATCGTCGGTAGATGCATTATCTACAACCACTACCGTATATCCGGTAGTGGCCTCAGAAACAATGAGGGGAAGAAAAAGCTCATGCCACTTTTTGCCGTTATAGCTGAGAATGACAACAGCAGTGTCTTGAGCCGTAATGATCATTTATGCAAGGTGCAAATTACTTGTACTTTGGTTCGTAAAGTGTATTTTCCGGAACTTTGATATCTTCATTATTCTTGAAGCTATGTTCATACAATTTATAACATCCTGACCAGCAGAAAATAAAAAATCCGAAGAAGAAAAGAAGGAATAAAAATCTTGATTTTGAAGGTTTATTAACTTCAATATCTGCATTGTTGGCTATTTCGTGTTCTTGATAGTTTTGTTGCGTATCCATTACGATATTTAATTTGCAGGGACAAAGATAAAAATTATAAGGTCAAAACAGCAATACTTTTGCAACTATTTCGTTTCTTCAATTTTGTAATGAATCTGCGACAATATTTCAACTGGAGAACTTACCTCGTTATCACGGCTATCGGCATCGTGTCGGCCTCATTATTTTATACCAGCCAGCTGGCTTCAAAGCTTGCTGTGGAGGAAAGAAAAAAAGTGGCCATGTTTGCGGAGGGCATCAAATCTATCGCTACCGCCAAAAATGATGAAGAAATCAGTTTTGTTACAAATATTATCACACAGGACAGCTCTATACCACGGATTATTGCCGACGAAAGCGGGAATATCCAGGATTTAAAAGCGATTGATACTGCAGGTATAAAAAATGTATCCGCTTATTTGAAACAAAAGATGATTGAATATAAAAGCCTAAACGCACCAATTGTCGTGCATTACGAGTTTGGAAGCGTTTATATTTATTACGGAGAATCCTATCTGCTCAGCCGTTTACGCTATTTTCCCTATGCACAGCTGGCCATTATTTCTTTATTCCTTGTTGTTGTTATCATATCTATTGGAACGGCCCATCGCTCTATTCAAAATCAGGTTTGGGTCGGACTTTCCAAAGAAACAGCTCATCAACTGGGCACACCAATCAGCTCTATAGAAGGCTGGATGGAAATCATCAGGGAAGAATTACCCAACAATGAATATGTAACTGAAATGCAAAAGGATGTTGACCGCCTGAAGCTTGTCGCAGACCGATTCAGCAAAGTGGGAAGCGAACCAAAATTGCAGATAGAGAACCTTGTCCCCCGCCTGGAAGAGATGGTGAATTATATGCAAAAACGTGCACCGGGAAAGGTTTACATTAGTTTTGAGAAGACAAAAGAAACTGTTGAAGCCAATATTAGCGGTCCCCTTTTTGATTGGGTGATTGAAAATCTTATCCGCAATGCCCTGGATGCAATGGAAGGAATTGGCACGATTATTATCCAGTTGAAAGAACGCGATGCTGATGTTATCATTGATGTAACAGATAACGGTAAAGGAATACCCAAACATCAGATCAGCAAGGTTTTTTTGCCGGGTTTCACTACAAAGAAAAGAGGTTGGGGCCTGGGACTTTCACTTTCCAAACGCATTATCAACAAATACCACCATGGCAGCATTTTTGTAAAGCAATCCGAATTAAACAGTGGCACAACTTTCAGGATTGTTTTGGATAAAATATAATATTTCCACTTCTATCTTATAAATTTTATAAAAGCGAAGTCCTAGCTTAACTGTGAATTGGCATAAGTGTAATATTGGTAAAATCTAAAAAAAATATTTTATGAACATTACATTAGAACAGGCTCAGGCTGTAGTTGAAGCTGCAAAAGCAAAAGCTACCGAAATAGGAAAACAAATGAATATTGCTGTGGTGGATGCCGGTGCCAATCTGGTTGCATTTGTCCGTATGGATAATGCCTGGCTTGGTTCTGTTGATATAGCTCAGCGCAAAGCACGCACTGCGAAATTTTTTGATATGCCAACAGGAGAACTTGGCAAATTGTCGCAACCAGGCGGGGCTTTGTATCAGATTGAACACTCGAATGGCGGGCTGATTACTTTTCCTGGCGGAATCCCAATTAAAAATGATCAGGGTGAAGTGATAGGCGCTATCGGTGTGTCTGGCGATACTGTGGATAATGACCATAAAGTAGCGAAGGCAGGAGTGGATGGAGTGAAATAAGATAACCGAAGTAAGATATCAGACGCAAGATATCGGACATTAAGTGCAACAAAAAACGCCGGACCCTGCAAAGAATCCGGCGTTTCGTCTAAGTAATAATATTAAGAAAGCATATTTTCAATAGCAGTATCATAGGCATTTTTCCATTCTGCAATGTAGCCCCAATCTTCACCATCAACTTGTATTTTACCCTCGGCAACGACTGTTCCTATTTTGCTGTAAGCGATATGCTGAACCTCAGCTTCAAACATTTTCTGAACCTCAGGACTAACACTTACGATTACACGGCTTTGCGCTTCACCAAACAGGTAAGCATCTTTGCGGAAGCTGTTGTCTGTGTCCAAAGAAAAGCCAAGGTTGTTGCGCATAGCACTTTCCAGCACTGCGGTAAACAATCCTCCTTCAGCGATATCATGCGCAGAAGCAATGATTTTTGCATCAATCAGTTTGGCAATAGTTTGATGAACTGCAAACTCTTCTTCCAGTTCGAAGTGCGGTGCCGGACTATGCGTCACACCACAAATGCTGTGCAAATAATCGGAACAATTAATATCATTGCGGTGCTCACCAATCATATAAATGATGTCGCCGGGATTCTTAAAGTTCATCGTCATTTTTTGTTCCAGCGAATCCAGCACACCCACCATACCGATGGTTGGCGTTGGATAAACCGGGCCATCTTCGCTTTGGTTGTAAAAGCTCACATTACCGCCGGTTACAGGAGTATTGTATTTCAGACAGGCTTCACCCATTCCTTTGATTGCATTGACAAACTGATAATACACTTCAGGATTGTAAGGATTACCAAAGTTGAGGCAATTGGTCACACCAACCGGCTCTCCACCGCTACAAACAATGTTACGTGCTGCCTCGCTCACCGCTATCATTGCACCTTTATAAGGATCTGCAAAAACATAACGGCTGTTGCAATCTGTTGTTACGGCTAATGCTTTTTCTGAACCGTGAACTTTTACCACAGGTGCGTCGCTTGGCGCATTAGTGTGTGTATTGCCTGTACCAACCATACTGTCGTACTGGTCGTATATCCAGCGCTTCGAAGCGATAGATGGCAATTGCACCAATTCATATGCAACTGCTTTTAAATCTGCAGGAACAGTAATCGTATCAGCATCAAAAGCATTGATTTGTGCCATATAAGCCGGCTCGCTGTACTCTCTCGAATAAACAGGAGCGCCACCACCCAGTACCATACTTTCCGCAGGCACATCAGCAACCAATTCGCCGTTCATATAATACTTCAGATTCTTGTCGGTCGTTACTTCACCGATGTTCACGCAATGGATATCCCACTTGTCAAATATCGCTTGAACTAAAGCTTCTTTTCCTTTTTCTACCACTACCAGCATACGCTCCTGGCTTTCGCTCAGCAACATTTCCCAGGGTTTCATATTCGCCTGGCGGGTAGGTACTTTATCCAGGTGGATAATCATACCATGCTCGCCTTTGGCACTCATTTCGCTGGTGGCGCAGGTAATGCCCGCAGCACCCATATCCTGCATCCCGATTACTGCTTTCGTAGCAATCAGTTCCAGGCAGGCTTCCAGTAATTTTTTCTCTTCAAACGGATCACCCACCTGCACAGCCGGCAAATCCGCTGCGCTGTCTTCGCTGATGTCGGCCGATGCGAAAGATGCACCACCAATACCATCTTTACCCGTTGCTGCGCCTACAATAAATACGGGATTGCCTGCGCCATAAGAAGTAGCAGAAAAGGTTTCGCCTACTTTTACCACACCCACACTCATCGCGTTGACCAAAGGATTGGTCTGGTAGCAATTTTCAAAATAGATTTCACCGCCCACGGTAGGTACACCAAAGCAGTTACCATAGTGGCTGATGCCTTTTACCACACCTTTCAGCAACCATTTGGTTTTTGGATTGTCCAGTTTACCGAAGCGCAAGGAGTTCAAAGAAGCGATTGGCCTTGCTCCCATGGTGAAAATATCGCGGTGGATACCGCCCACACCCGTTGCTGCTCCCTGGAAAGGTTCGATCGCACTCGGGTGATTATGAGATTCAATTTTAAATACACAACCCAATCCGTCGCCAATATCCACAAGGCCTGCATTCTCTTCACCGGCGGCAACCAACAGGCGCGCACCATCGCGGGGCAGGGTCTTCAACCATTTGATCGAGTTTTTGTAGCTCCAATGCTCGATCAAATGGTTGAAGACCCTGCCC
>DLGS01000111.1 GCA_002482815.1 Bacteroidetes bacterium UBA7688 | reverse complement strand
CTCGATATCATATTTCTTCATCAATGACATGGCCTCTGCTACAGTGTCTTCTTCTTTCAATGTTACCAGGCGTCTTCTGCCCAGTCCGCCAATCAAATCTTTCACGGTATGCACATCCAGGAAACCACGCTCCAGCATCCACTCGTCATTGTAAATTTTTCCAACATAGCGGCTGCCATGGTCGTGAAAAATCAATACCACAAAGTCATCCGGTTTCAGCTGGTCTTTCATTTGCAGTAAACCTGCTACTACCGAACCTGCAGAATAGCCTACGAATATGCCTTCTTCTTTGGCAATACGACGTGCCATCACCGCTCCGTCTTTGTCGCTTACTTTTTCAAAGTGATCAATGACATTGGCATCATAGTTTTCGGGAACAAAATCTTCGCCAAAACCTTCAGAAATGTAAGGATGCACTTCCTTCATATCAATCTCTCCGGTATCGTACCATTTTTTGAGCAAAGAACCATAACTGTCTATGGCCCACATTTTAACATCAGGGTTTTGCTCCTTCATGTATTTGCCAATACCGGTGATTGTTCCACCTGTACCGGACGCCACAACAACGTGTGTCACCTTGCCATCTGTCTGATTCCAGATTTCAGGGGCAGTTTGCTCGTAGTGGGCCAGACGGTTAGCCAGATTGTCATATTGGTTGACATACCACGAATTGGGTACTTCTGTGGCCAGTCTTTTTGATACAGAATAGTAAGAACGCGGGTCTTCAGGTTCCACATTTGTCGGGCAAACGATTACTTCGGCACCCATGGCCCTTAATATGTCTGCTTTTTCTTTCGATTGTTTATCGGTAGTCGTAAATATGCACTTATATCCTTTGATAATAGCAGCAATAGCCAGGCCCATACCCGTGTTGCCCGAGGTGCCTTCTATAATGGTGCCACCTGGTTTTATTTTACCTGTTTGCTCCGCTACTTCCAACATTTTCAGAGCCATACGGTCTTTGATGCTGTTGCCGGGATTACCATACTCTATTTTAGCATAAACAGGGCAAGGCAAATCTCCGATTACTTTATTCAGGCGAACCAAAGGCGTATCACCAATCGTCTGCAGGATATTGTCAAATACTTTGTGCATAAAATTTTATTAAATGTGCTGCGAAAGTAGGCATTTTATTATTTTTGAACGGGTCTCGCATTTGGCGAAAGCGTTAATATTAAAACTACCTTTGGCCGGAACCTTTTTTATAAGAATCCATTTCTTTTTTAAATAACCCGTTTTTAATGACAATAACTCAACTAGAATATGCCGTCGCAGTTGCAACCTATCACAGTTTTGTTGCCGCTGCCGAAAAATGTTATGTTACCCAACCTACTCTTTCTATGCAGATTCAAAAGCTGGAAGAAGAATTGGGCATAAAATTATTTGACCGGAATAACCGTCCCAACACCGTAACTGCGATTGGCGCTCCTATTATTGAGCAGGCCAAACAAATTCTGGCCGAGTGCGAAAAGGTGTTTGAACTGGTAAAGAGCAACCAGGGTATTGTGGCCGGAATGTTCAAACTTGCCGTTATTCCTTCTGTTGCTCCTTATTTAATGCCGGGCTTGCTGGAACGTTATTCCAACGATTATCCGGATGTGCGTTTGCAGGTAAAGGAAATGGAAACGGCACAAATTATTTCTACCCTTAAGAACAATGAAATTGATGCCGCTATTGTCAGCACACCTTTGGAGAATAGTGGAATCCAGGAATATCCTTTATTTTATGAACCCTTTGTCGGCTATTTTTCGGAAGGCGAAAAAGCCTTGAAAAAGAAACTGATTGCGGCTTCTGATATCGAGATGGACCGTTTATTATTATTGAATGAAGGCCATTGTATGCGCAACCAGATTCTTGATTTGTGCAGCGATCATATCCACGAATTGCAGGCCAATAAAAGCTTTCAGTACGACAGCAGTAATGTGGACACCCTCCGCAAGCTGGTGGACAGAAACAAAGGAATGACTGTTCTGCCGGAACTGGCGGTCAATGATTTTACGGAAGACCAGCAGGACAGGGTTCGATATTTTGAAGACCCGGAACCGGTGCGCGAAATCAGTCTGGTGACCAACAATCAGTTTGTAAAAATAACCTTGTTGCAAAGCCTCATTGACGAAGTATTATTGCTCGTGCCCGAGAAAATGCGTGCACAAACCAAGAAGCGAAAAATTCTCCGTATCCAGTCTTCCCGTTTGAGCTAAACGGAATTTTTAATTTACATTTTTCAGATCACTCAAAATATATTGATGAGCGTAGACAGAAGTATTGCCCCAGTTATCCAGGATCCGGTTGCATTTGATTATGCGCTGCCACCCATTACTACGAGCACATTGGCCAATGGAACCCATCTGTATTGGTTGAATGCCGGGGTGCAGGATGTCGTAGAATTAAATTGGGTTTTCCCGGCCGGAATCTGGCAGGAAGAAAAACAATCCGTGTCGCAGGCTACCGCCGGACAGTTGAAAAACGGCACCCTGAATCAAACTGCAAAACAGATAAACGAAGCGCTGGAATTTTATGGTGCAAGCCTGAAAGTAAACGCGGGTAATGATCATACAACCATCACTTTGGATGCGATGACGAAACACCTGCCGGCTTTATTGCCTATCGTTTCAGATGTAATGCTCAATCCGATATTCCCGGAGCACGAGCTGGAACTGTATAAGCAAAATGCTATTCAGCGCCTATTGGTTAGCTTACGTGAATGCGAGTTTGTGGCCAACCAGCAAATCGATGCAGCACTATTTGGTTCTGCTCATCCTTATGGAAAATTCTCCCGCCAGGAAACGATTGAAGCCCTGACTGCCGCCGACCTGAAAGCTTTTCATAAAAATCATTACCGCCTTTCGGAAGTCAAAATTTTTATGGCCGGAAAAGTTTCGGATAATGAAGTGCAACTGGTGGATTCTATTTTCGGAAAACACAATAATGATGCTACATCTTCAACAGAACAAATGTTTGAAGTGAATGCTTCGGCTGAAAAGAAAAGGCGCATCAGCAACGACCCGAATGGGGTGCAGGGTGCTATCCGGATCGGGCGCAGGTTTATCACCCGCAAGCATCCTGACTTTGCACCAATGGTCGTATTGAATACGGTTTTTGGTGGCTATTTTGGCTCCAGGCTTATGAGTAATATCCGCGAGGAAAAAGGCTTTACCTACGGAATTTATAGTTCTATCGGTGCATTTTCGAACGATGCTTCTTTGACTATTCATACTGAAGTTGGTCGTGATGTAATCGATCAGGCGGTCAGCGAAATTTATAAAGAAATGGATTTGCTGTGCAGCGAAAAGATTGATGAAGAAGAATTACTGTTGGTAAAAAACTATCTGCTGGGCAATATCCTTGGCGACCTCGACGGACCATTTTCAATTATGCAACGCTGGCGTTCGCTTATCCTGAATGGCTTTACCATAGAGCGTTTTAACGAAAATATTCAGATTTACAAGAACATTACTGCTGATGAACTACAGGCACTGGCTCAAAAGTATTTTAATAAGAACGACTTTATGGAAATAGTAGTGGTTTAGTAAACAGGTATCAGTGAACAGTAGTCAGTATTCAGTATTCAGTATTCAGTAATCAGTAATCAGTGAACAGTATTCAGTAATCAGTGAATAGGAATTAGTAAACAGTAATCAGTAAACAGGAATGAGTTAATAGTTTTCGTTAAATCCCTGACTACTGACCCCTAACTCCTGACCCCTAACTCCTGACCCCTAACTCCTGACACCTGTCCCCTCTTAATTTTTTTTAAATGAACATTTTATCAAATCAACAAACAAGTGCAAATAATTTCTTCATCATGGCGGGACCTTGTGCCATCGAAGGTGAAGAGATAGCGATGCAGATAGCTGAACGGATTTCAGCTATCTGTAAACGATTGGAAATTCCTTACATTTTTAAGGGATCTTACCGCAAGGCCAACCGCACGCGCCTGGATAGTTTCACCGGTATTGGCGACGAAAAGGCTTTGCAGATATTGAAGAAAGTAGGCGAGCGATTAGCTGTGCCGGTGGTGACGGATATACACGCTGCCAACGAAGCTGCAATGGCTGCTGAATATGTAGACGTATTGCAGATTCCGGCTTTCCTGTGCAGGCAAACCGATATCCTGGTGGCTGCTGCGCAAACGGGTAAAGTAGTGAATGTAAAAAAGGGACAATTCCTGTCTCCGGAAGCGATGCAATTTGCCGTCGATAAAATACAGCAGAGCGGAAACAACAATGTCGTATTGACCGACCGTGGTACAACATTCGGTTATCAGGACCTGGTGGTCGATTACCGTTCTTTCCCGACAATGAAAGCAATGGGTGTGCCGGTGGTAATGGATTGCACGCATTCTTTGCAACAACCCAACCAAACAAGTGGTGTCACTGGTGGTAACCCTTCGATGATTGAAACCATCGCCCGTGCTGCGATTGCAGTTGGTGCAGACGGATTGTTTATTGAAACGCATCCCGATCCTAAAAATGCAAAATCTGACGGTGCCAATATGCTGCACCTGGACCTGCTGGAACCCTTACTGCAAAAACTGGTTATCCTGCGTAAGGCTTATCTGCAAACGATATAGGCGTAATTTTTGTAAAAGAGGCAAAGACGATTTCGTCTTTGCCTCTTTTTTGTGTTGCTACCTAAGCAGCTTAATGACCTGGTTCCCGTCTTTTCCGGATACCCTTATAAAATAAGTGCCGGGAGATAAATGCTGTAATGGAATTTCTACAAGGTGATCGCCGATACTTCCTGTTTCTTTTACGCTGTAAATGGTTTGCCCAAGGGTATTGAATATAGTGATCTGAACGGGATCTGTATTTTGTACCCGGAAGTCAACATACACATGATCTGCTCCTGTAGCAGGGTTGGGATAGACCGAAAGCGTATGGAAAGGATTGTCTGATGGCTTTATGGAGGTCTTTAATTCGTCATCATAATAGAAATGTACTTTAGTGATAATGTCGGCGGTATCCCAGTAGGTTGACTTCCATTGTTCGTAGTGTGTTTCCAGGTGATTGTCGTAACTGTTATAAAAGAAATGTCCGCGGGATGTACTGTCCCATTCGTTGGTGCTGATATTCCAGTTCATATGTGCTCTTGTATTCAATTTCCCGGAAGGCAGATCGTTATACACAATGCCATTGGTGTTTTGCCAGGCCGAACCTAACCATGTTTGCGAAATACTGGCCATAAGATTAGTGTCGGAATAGACATTTATATATCGACTGTTATTTTCAAATTCTAAACTAAGCGTATCCCATTTCTGACTCGTAAAAGTATCCAGGCGGGAGCCGGTGTAGGACCAAAAGTTGCGGTTGGTACTATCCCATGATAGGGTAGAAGGGTTCCAGGTACTTCCCTGGCTCGATACTTTGAAGCCACCGCTGTAGGTAGTTGAGCCATAAGCATAATCTATCCAGGATGCTCCGTTCCAATACTGCAGTAATGTTGCTGTAAGATCAGTACCGGTGTAGGTGTAAGTAGTTTTGGAACTGTTTATCCAGACAGGGTTCAGCCATTGCTGCCTGATTTCTTCTGTCATTAAGCCACCTGAATATTTATAAAGGAATTTATCTCCGCCAGGGACCCAGGCGGAGATAAATTCCTTTATAAA
>DLGS01000385.1 GCA_002482815.1 Bacteroidetes bacterium UBA7688 | reverse complement strand
GATAGGTAATAGCTGGTATCTTGTCGATGTTACCTGGGGTGCAGGGGTAATCGGACAATTCCCCAACGGGGTTCAAAAAAAATTTAAGAAAATAAAAAAAGATCCTGTTCAACATACGGGTAAGCTGAAGTTTAAATACAGGTATGATCCATCCTATTTAATGCAGGCACCGGCGCAGTTCCGTTTAAATCACCTTCCATATGATCCTTTATGGCAACTGACAGATTCGCTGATGCCATTGTATCTTTTTGAAGCCGGTGAAGATTCTATTATAGCCTTCAATAAAACATATGGCAGGCCAAGAATGGAATACAAAGAATTGAACCGGTTTGCCAATTTACCCGAGCATATGCAGACTATTGAAGAAGCGGAAAGAGGGTATCGTTATAATCCCAGATTTCATGTAAGCATGGCTTTGTGGCACCAGGGAAATGCGATTGATACCCTTGCCTCAATGGATAAACATGCTCCACCGGCAGTACGCCAGGCGGTCATCTCGCAGGTAGATCAGGAACTTAAAGAAGCTGAAAAATATGTTGCGCTACAGAAAAAAAGTATTGTGTCTGAATACACAGAACTTAAAAGCAAAAATAAAAAGAAGAATACAGAAGCGAAAGCCCATATCAGAACATTGAATACAAACAATACACAGGCAATAGCCCGTTGCAAAGCAAAAATTAAAAGCAGCGACAGTAAATACAGAAGTTTAAATTCCAAGGCAGGTACTGGAATTGCTTTGCATAAAAAAGTAAAACCGGAAGAGTTTGCTAAACTGAAAACAGCAAGCCCTGAGGATAAACCTACAGTTGAAAGATTGGAGAAACTGGAAGATTCTATTAAGATAAGAATCGGCAATCAGAATAGCGCAATGGAATTGATTAGTAAGGAGCAGGCTGTAGTTGACAGGTTGGTTGAGGCCAATTCAAAACGACTGGATTCTCTGGTTGATTGGTTGCATTTGGCCGATTCGGCTCTGATTCAGGAAACGATTGGCCGTATCAATCTGCAGGACAATTATGATGCCGGAATAAAAAAATGGACAGCGATTTATAAAACTTCCCGGTTCCAGAATGCAGATTCTTTACAAAGACAATATCTGGCAGGATATGACAGCAATCTGGTTCATTTCGATTTGTTGAAAAAAAATCATGATGCTTATCTGGATTTGTATCGTAAGAATTTTAAAGACCTGGAGCAGTACAAAAAAAGGAACAGAACTAATGTGGCAGTACTGTCCTTGTATGATAAAGAATTTGAAACGTATAGCAGAGCCTATGAGAATTATCTGCAAATGCTTTCGCAATATGCGGGCTATATAAAAGGCAATAAATCTTTGTTTGAGCAAATGGTCAAGCATTATGAGCGTCAGGAAAAGCTGACCAAATACATGGAACGCTCAGAAGAAAAGCGTCAAAAACTGGAAGAAACTAACCTTGTCAAAAAAGAGGCTTTTGATAAGAAAGAAAATGAATACCAAAAGAAACAACTAAAAAAGGCTGGTGAAAAATCAGCACAGTATGTTGATAATAAAAGAAATTTCTAACTGTCAATAATCCTTAATAAAAAAATCCCAACTGGAAAACAGTTGGGATTTTTATTTTAAAACAACGTATTGCTATCACCGCGCCATCCACCTTTGTTGAGGTGTTTGTAAGCCTTCTCTGTGGCTTCACGACCCCTTGGCGTGCGCATAATGTAGCCTTCCTGTATCAGGAATGGTTCGTATACTTCTTCGATTGTTCCGGCCTCTTCACCTCATGAAGTAGCGATGTTGTTGATACCGGTAGGGCCGCCTTTAAATTTATCAATCAATGTGGTAAGGATACGGTTATCCATTTCATCCAATCCGTTTGCATCGACATTCAAAGCACGCAAACCGTGCTCTGCAATACCCATATCGATTACGCCATTTCCAAGCACCTGCGCAAAGTCGCGCATACGGCGGAGCAGGCCATTGGCAATACGAGGTGTGCCTCGGCTGCGTCGTGCAATTTCCATCGCAGCATCTGAAGTAGTTTTGACATTCAGCAGATTGGCAGAACGGAGAATGATGCCTTGCAAAACTTCGGCTGTATAATAATCCAGCCGGAACTTGATACCAAAACGCGACAGTAAAGGCGCTGTCAGCAAGCCGGATCGGGTAGTGGCGCCGACAAGTGTAAATGGATTCAAATTGATTTGTACAGATCGTGCAGCCGGACCGCTGTCGATCATGATATCAATCTTAAAATCTTCCATAGCGGCATAGAGATACTCTTCAACCACTGTACTGAGGCGATGAATTTCATCGATAAACAATACATCCCTTGGCTCAAGTCCTATCAGCAATCCTGCCAGGTCACCTGGTTTTTCTATCACCGGACCACTGGTTTCTTTAATGTTCGCACCCAGTTCATTCGCTACAATGCGGGAAAGCGTTGTTTTTCCCAAACCGGGAGGACCGTGGAACAGAATATGGTCCAGCGCTTCTTCACGTTGATTGGCGGCCTGAACAAAAATTTTAAGATTGGTTATCAGTTGCGGTTGACCCGAAAAATCTTCTACACTCTGCGGCCGGATACTGTTTTCGTATTCCTTATCGCTTGAGTTTCCGTTATTTTCCGGTCGAAGATTTGGGTTTTCCATATTGAAGGGTAAAGGTAAAAAAGTTAATTTGGTAAATTAGGTAATTCGGTCGTGTGTTAAATTATGTATTTTTTTTTTCATTTCACTTGCTGTTCGAGCCCAAAGAACATTCCTTACCCAGACGGTGCGACGCAATCCAAATCTTAAAGAATGAGATTAACTTGACCTCTTAATTACTTTAATGAGTAACCGCAAGTAACACAACTAAAAGAGTTGTTGGAATTTGATTGTGAACATTTCGGACACTTCCATACATTGCTATTTGTTTCTTCAAAAGTAGATTTAGAATTATTGGCAATTTTTTTCAGTAATTCACGAATATCCCAAAGTAAATACAGAAATATAAAAAGGATTGTAAGCGATATAATAGAGGATATAATTAATACAATATTCATTTTTTAATTTCAGATTTCAATGATGAAAAAATAAAAAAAAGTTAAGTGAATAATCTACAACAACAATATCTGCCAGGCGCGGTCAATTTCATTTTCATCGAGCAGGTCTTTGGCATAATGTTGTAAGGCTTCTTCGCGTTGTGCGCGGTCGGAAAAATCGCTGAGGATTTGTTCCAGGCGCCCATCATTTACAATCTCAGATGTGACGGGAATTTCCGTACAGTTTCCAAGGATGCCAAGATGATTCCCGTTGAGTACTTTACTGTGTTTAACATTCTCCGGTAAGGCATCAATTCCCACGCCTAGCTTGAGGTTTGGCTTTGCTACTTCGAAAACTGCATTGCCCGAGGCGCGGCAGTAATAATCGGCTCCCATACGGGCAACAAGATCAATTTTGTGCGGATCAATTTTACCATTTTCGTCCAGCACTTTATCATCAATGTGCATACAGATAATTTCACACATTACGAGGTTGCCGGCACCACCTTCCTGCCCGGTTTCTATGACCTGCAGCACTTTACACTCCAGGCTTACAGGTGATTCCTTTACGCGGAATGGTTTAACGAAATCAGACTTTACCGGTGTAAATCCTGCTTTTTCAAATTCGCTGGTGCCTTTGGGGTATTCGCAGCTGGCAAGGCTCATTTGCTGCACAATATCGTAGTTCACAATGTTCACCACCACTTCCATATTTTCATAGACGTTTTCCAGCGTGTGTTTGATGGTATTGTCGCGCACACGGCGGGCCGGAGAGAAGATCAATATGGGCGGTTTGCTGCCAA
>DLGS01000076.1 GCA_002482815.1 Bacteroidetes bacterium UBA7688 | reverse complement strand
CCATCAGCATGGCATCTTCCAGCGATTTGGCCAATGCAATACCCCCGCCAAACAGGATTAAAATTCCCCATGCCATTTTGCTGGTGTCTTCCCACTCCAGCAGGCGCTCTGTTTTTCTGTTTTCTTTCATCCCTGCGGGGATAATAAACAAGCTGATGGCTCCAATCATGGCAATGATAGTATCGTCCAGCACAATCGTTTTTTGAACACTGTTGATCAGATCTTTGGTAATCCACAAGGCAACCGTGATGCCAAACACCAGCAATACCCGCTTTTCGGCGACAGACAATTTGCCCAGTTTGCTCAATTCTTCTTTTACATACAGCCTGCCCTCCGGACTGTGCTTTATTTTATTAGGGTACAGCCATTTTACCATTACCCAATACAACATCATTAACAGAATAATGGTGAGCGGCATAAACACCAGCATCCAGTCGGTAAAACCAATCGTGTAATTAAATTTTTCCTGGATATAGTTGACATAAGCCACATTGGGCGGCGTGCCGATAATGGTGCCCAAAGCAAAATTGGAAGCATAGGCAATGCTGAGCATCAGCACCAGCGAGAAGTTGCGGATGCCGGTAGACTCATCGTTATGCGCGGCGATGACCGTGATAACAGACATGGCTATCGGGAACATCATCATGGTGGTGGCGGTATTGCTGAGCCAGAGACTGAGAAAACCGGTGGCCAGTATAAACCCCAATATTATCCGGTTGCCGTTGGTACCGGTGATGTTGATAATGCCCAGCGCTATCCTTTTATGCAGATGCCATTTCTCAATTGCTATCCCGATAAAAAATCCACCCATAAACAGGAAGATGATGGAATCGGCATACGATTTGGTGACCTCCTTGAGCGTGCTGATGCCGCTGAGCGGAAACAAAACGATAGGCACCAAAGCGACCACGGGCAAGGGCATGGCATCCAGCACCCACCAGCTGATCATTAGTGCAGCTACCGCCAACACCAGATTAGCTTTCGCCTCCAGCAGCAGCGGATTAAATAAAAAGAGACTCAGTGAAATGAGGATGCCAGCCACCAGGGCAATCAGCTTTTTATTGTTTTGAAAAAAGGAAGGCATAGAGAGAATATGGCTTCAAAGTAAAACTTTTAAAATGAATTTATAGAAAACAGCACTTTGGGTGAAGATTCTACAATCAAATCTTTTTAAAAAATCGTGGAAATTTCCCGAGCTATGAATTATGCTCCTTTATTATGTTAGAAACAACGTTCTTGTGCTGCAAATAACAAAATATGTAGCTTTGAAAATCCACTTTCTTTGCAACCAGGAATGTATTTGCTACGAGTAGAAAATGGTAAAGAACATCACGATTGAAAATTTTTAATTTCATAATAAACTGTAATCAAAAATGAATGTGTCTAAAATTCTTAAAGGTGTTGCAAACACAATTTTATGTGTTGCGGTATTTTTTCTCACTTCCTGCAATAAAAATCCCCGAGGTACTTATACGATTAAAGGGAAGGTTATGGATAGCTGTATCAGCGGCAAACCATTTGCGAATAAAGACCTAGTTATCTCCATTAAAGTAGGGGGCAACTCTGCAACTATAGCTGTACACGATAGCATTGGCGTCGGCAAAACAGATGCCGAAGGAAACTATGCTATTAGCTGCCAAAACTGGGGAGGAGGAAAGATTTCCGTTGATTATAAAGAATATAATATTATCTCCAAATATATAGGTTCGGGTACAAACACTAAGAAAGATATGGAAGGTCAAATGTATGACTTTGGAACAAGTTGTATTCATAAATAGGTTTCTGAATCTCGCAACACAATTTCATAACCGCTCCTCCCACCCGAAGGAGCGGTTTTACTTTTTAGCCGCAAATAAATATTCACCAACAACAAAATGTGTTACGTATCGGCACCAGCAAAGGGAATTTTCTGCACCCACTGAGTAAAGGTCCGGAAATCCTACAGATAAATAGTACCGGCCACAGCAAATGCTGTGGCTTTGTATTGTATAATCTACCCAAATCAAACTATGTACAGTCACTTTATTGATGTTTTAAGACCGCCTGCTGAAAAACAATTTTGCGTAGTCAAACAACTACACTTACATTTGTAGCCAAATAACTACACAATGAACTTAAGACGGGACGTTTTTCAGGCCATAGCCGACCCTACCAGGCGCGCCATATTATTATTAGTCGCCGGGCAGGCGCTGACAGCTGGAGCCATCGCCTCCAATTTCGATACCGCGAGGCCAACCGTTTCCAAACACCTTCAAATCCTTACTGAATGTGAATTGCTGCAGCAGGAACAAAACGGACGGGAAATTTATTACCATATCAATGCGAAAAAAATGAAAGAGGTAGCGGATTTCCTGGAGCCCTTCCGCCAAATGTGGGATGAGCGTTTTGATAAACTGGAAGCTATCATGAAAAATTATAAAACAAGAAAATAAAGCGATGGAACGGAAAACAAAAATCAACGCCGAAGCAGGTAAACAGGAAATTATAATCACCCGGGAATTTGATTTGCCGCTGGAGTTGCTGTTCAAAGCCTATGTGGTGCCGGAAATTGTTGAGCAATGGATGAGCACCAAAGTGTTGAAACTGGAAAGCAAAAAACATGGGAGCTATCAATTTGAAACCAGCGCACCCGGTGGAAAGGTTGCAGTGAGCATGCATGGCAGCATCCATGAGTGTGTTGAAAACGAGCGCATCACCAGAACGTTTGAAATGGAAAACACACCTTTTGCACCCCAGATGGAATACCTCGAATTTGAATCGCTGACCGACACTATCAGCAAGATGACCATGCAAATTGTCTACAAATCTGTTGCCTTGCGTGACCAGATGTTGGCCTTGCCCTTTGCGCAGGGCATCAATATGGCGCACAACCGTTTGCAGGAAATTGTAAACAACCTAAAATAGAAACAAAATGAAAAAAGGAAAATTAATGATCTACTGGGCAGCCACAGTATTGCTGTCTTTCGGGATGTTGGGCAGTGGTATTGCACAAATCATGCATCATCCGGACATGGTCAATCTTGTGGTTCCCCTAGGCTATCCTGTTTACTTTCTGACCATTATTGGAGTGTGGAAAGTACTGGGAGTGATAGCCATACTGGTGCCGGGATTCCAACTGCTGAAAGAATGGGCCTATGCAGGTTTGTTCTTTGTGATGACAGGAGCACTGGCTTCACATCTCCTACACGGCGATGAGGGCTTGAAGGAAATTATAGGCCCTGTAATGCAGACAATTTTCATTATTTTGTCCTGGTATTTCAGACCGGCAAGCCGTAAAATCATTCCTCAAAACCAATCAATGAAATTGCTATGAGCACTAAAAAGAAATTATCAGCCGACCAGGCCACAGCGCTGTTGAAAATCTTGAAAGAGCGATTTGAAAAAAACAAAAACCGGCACAAAGGCATCGATTGGGATAAGGTGCAGGAAAGGCTGGAAGCGCATCCTGCAAAATTGTGGTCGCTGGAAGAAATGGAAAATACAGGCGGCGAACCGGATGTGGTAAGCCAGGATAAAAAGACCGGTGAATACATTTTTTATGATTGCGCAGCCGAGAGCCCCAAAGGCCGCAGAAGCATTTGCTATGACGGTCCGGCGCTGGAATCGAGGAAAGAAAACAAACCCAAAAACAATGCCCTGGACATGGCCGATGAAATGGGTGTCAACATCCTGACAGAAGAGCAATACCGGGCATTACAACAATTGGGCGCCTTCGATTTGAAAACATCCAGCTGGATAGAAACACCTGCTGCTGTGCGGAAACTGGGTGGAGCACTTTTCTGCGACCGCCGCTATGATACCGTTTTCCTGTACCACAACGGAGCAGAATCTTATTATGCAGCGCGCGGTTTCCGTGCTTCGCTGCGTGTGTAAATTTTTTATTCCTTAAACTAATATAAAATGACAGGCAGTAATCCTAAAGTTGATTTTTATTTCAGCAAAAATGAAAAATGGCAAAAAGAAATTGAGCTGATGAGAAGCATCGCCCTGGACTGTATGCTGAGCGAAGAATTGAAGTGGGGTGTTCCCTGCTACACCTTTCAGCAAAGCAATATTGTACTCATCCATGTGTTTAAAGAATACTGCGCTTTCCTGTTTTTCAAAGGGGTTTTAATGAGCGACCCGAAAGGTATCCTGATTCAACAAACCGAAAATGTACAATCTGCACGACAAGTCCGCTTTACGCATGTGAAGGAAGTAAAAGCTTTAAAAGACGTGCTGAAAGCCTATATTTTTGAAGCCATCGAAATAGAAAAAGCGGGATTGAAAGTTGAAATGAAAAAGCCGGCCGAGTTTGCCATGGCAGAGGAATTTGAAACCGAGCTGAATAAAAATCCGGCATTAAAAACGGCATTCGAAGCTTTGACACCGGGCCGCCAAAGAGCTTACCTGCTGCACTTTTCGTCAGCCAGGCAATCGAAGACCAGAACGTCAAGAGTAGAAAAATCCATCCCGGATATACTGAAAGGAAAAGGTTTGAATGATTAAATTTTGTACCCTGATTGATTCAAGCAAAATAAATTATGCCGGAAAAAGAAACAGAAATATTCTACCCGAAGACCAAAGCCGCCTGGCGGAAATGGCTGGAGAAGAATCACGAGACAGAGCAATCTGTCTGGCTGGTGTCTTATAATAAAGCATCTTCAAAACCGACCATCAGCTGGAGCGAATCCGTAGACGAAGCCCTTTGCTTTGGCTGGATAGACAGCAAGAAAATTTCGGTAGACGCAGAAACTGCGCATCAGTTTTTCAGCAAAAGAAAAGCAAAAAGCACCTGGTCGAAAATCAATAAAGACAAAGTGGAAAAGCTGATTGCAGAAGGCAAAATGGCAAAGGCAGGTTTTGACAGCATTGACATTGCCAAACAAAATGGCTCATGGACCTTGCTGGACGAAGTGGAACAATTAATTATTCCTAAAGACCTGGAAAAAGAGTTTAAAAAATGGAAAGGTGCGAAAGACTATTTTATGCAGCTGAGCAAATCGACAAAGAAAGCCATGCTGCAATGGATTGTTCTGGCAAAGCAAGCTGACACAAGGCAGCGAAGAATTTCAGAAATTGCAGAACTGGCAGCGCAGGAAAAGAAACCAAAGCAGTTTTAGCAATGATTGATTAAGGTTTTAGGAAAACAAAAAATATAGCCACAGCTAAATTGCTGTGGCTTTTGTATGCCGGAGTAATACTTTGAAAGCACTTAGTGCAATACCTGTACTTTAAAGTACTCGGTTTGTCCGCCGCACCTCACTTTCAGAACATAAGAACCATTACCCAATCTTGACCTGTCAGGATTGGGTAATGGTTCTTATGTTC
>DLGS01000307.1 GCA_002482815.1 Bacteroidetes bacterium UBA7688 | reverse complement strand
CGTACCGATGTGCGTACAATTAATACCAGCCTTTTAGGTATCGACTGGTATATCGAGCAATTGAATTACAAAGTAAACGATGCCGATGCTGTACCGATGCTTTGGAGCAGGGATAAATATTTGGGCGACAGAAGTAATATTATGTACTACCTGGAGAATCCAAGAATTCCTAAAGACAAATATTTCAACCTTGAAGAGATTTGTAAGTTCATGGCTGATGATAATCCGGAGAATAAACAAGCAATTGGTGAAGGTTTAATGAACTATCTGCCAACCAAAAACTTCTTCGTTACGACGCCAAGCAAAGAGCAATTAATCAAAGATAAATTGTTGAGTGTTGCTGATAGTAATAAAGTAAGTACTGATGTGAAATTTACCTGGGATAAACAATATCTGCAAAAAGATCAGGTTGCAATTATGAATATCATTGCCGGAATTGCTAAGGAAGGCTGGAAACGCCCGATTTGCTTTGGCGGTGGCTTACCGGGTGATAATTATCTTAACCTGAGTGAATATATGCGTACGGATGGTGTTGTGTTGAGATTGATGCCATACAAATATGTGGATAGTTTCACGATGAGTATACCAAACCGTGAACCGGGTTTCATCAATCTTGAAAAATGCATTGACCTTTACACCAATGTTTACCAATGGGGTAATGCACAACGCAAGAATGTTTATTTCGATGAGAAAAACAGATTGATGTTCTTCGCTTATAGAATGGGAGCCGCGCGTGTGGCTGATGATTTGTCTGCAAGAGGCCGCAAAGCTGAAGCAATCAAAATACTGGA
The DNA here is from genome assembly GCA_002482815.1 of Bacteroidetes bacterium UBA7688. Classification (GTDB taxonomy): domain Bacteria; phylum Bacteroidota; class Bacteroidia; order Chitinophagales; family Chitinophagaceae; genus Rurimicrobium. The sequence continues at coordinate 3,043 of DLGS01000307.1, read as the reverse complement.
TAAAGTGATGGAAAATATCTCAGAAGAAAGTATGCAGTATGACCGTTTGAGCTTTATGATGGCCGGTGCATACACGACAGCCGGAGCATTGGATAAAGGCAGAAAACTGGCTTTGAAAATTGCAAAAAATGCTGAGGATGATATCAACTGGATTTTGAGCCTGAATGAAGATCAAAAAGCTGCCCAGGTAAATGCTGTCAGAGATGATGCTTCGCTGATTTACCAGATGGGTCAGAATCTGAATATTTTGGGTGATCCTGCTACCGGTAAGGAATTACAGGACAAAGCAAACCTATTGGTTACAAAAATACAGGCAAGCATGGGTAATGTGATGCAATAACCTTACCCGGTTTATACCAACGAAAAGAGCGGCGATATTTTTATCGCCGCTCTTTTTTTAAGTATTAATTATTGAAGGTGACTTACAATCTCCTTTTTATCAGTAAACCCATTTGTTTCCCAAACGATGGCTTCATTTTTATACAGTTTCAAAACCGGAATAGACTCAATCCCCAACTCACTGACCAGGTTTTTATTTTCATCCACATTAATGCGTACGATTTGAACTTTATCTTTCATTTCTGTAGAAATTTCATCGATGGACGGTTTCATTTTCTTGCAGGGACCGCACCAATCTGCATAGAAATCAACCAGTACGAGTTTGTCAGATTTCAAGAGTGCGTTATAACTTTCTTTACTCATCCCTTCGGCAATTACCCGACTATCGTCATTTGATTCCGGAAGTTTTGCGCTTCGCCATTTCATCATTCCACCCTGCATTTCATAGACTTCCTTAAATCCGGATTCGCGAAGTTTTTTGGCGGCTTCCGCACTTCTTCCGCCACTCAGGCAATAGACAAAAACTGGTTTTTCTTTGTTTAAAACCTTTGTTTTATTCTCGAAGTCATCTCCGTTCCAGTCAATATTGGTCGCATTTTCCAGATGCCCGGATGCAAATTCCTCAGGAGTACGAACATCAAGAATTGTTGGATTCCCTGATTCCTGTAATTTCGTGGCGAATTCTGTTGCGGTGAGGTTTGTTTTACCGGATTGTGCATTGGAACAGCTGTTCAACAAAATCGTTCCGGCAAAAAAACTGAATAAGAATATTTTTTTCATGAAGTTAATTAGAATGTTGAGCAATAATTTGTTCCAGTTGTCTGGCTTGTAAAACACCGGATTGCCTCCATTTTATCTGCCCGTTTCTGAACAATATTAAGGTAGGTACACCCTGTATTTGTAATTGGCTCGCAATTTGAGGATTTTTGTCGACATCTATCTTTAAAATAATGGCTTTATCTCCAATAGACTTTTTTAAGTCTTCCAGGATTGGTTTCATCATTTTGCAGGGTCCACACCATTCCGCAAAGAAATCTACCAGAGTTGGTGTTTCACTCTGGATTATTTCAGAAAATTTAGCTGACATATCATTAGTATTTTATGTGAATATCTAAAGTTACTTTTGATTTGATAGAATTTGAAATCAGGCAGGCAGCTTCAGCTTTTTTTAAGATTTTCACAGCTTTTTCTTCTTCGGCTGCATTCTTTATTTTAAGAATGGTATCAAGCAGAATTTCTGTTATTAAGAATTTCCCGTCCACTTGTTCCAGTTTCCCTTTGGCATTACATTCAAAATTACCAAACTCCAATCCTGAATTTTCGGCAATGGCCAAAAATGTTGTCATAAAACAACTGTTTACTGCAGCGGTGAGCAAATGCTCCGGCGACCACAAACCTTCAACTCCTTTTGCAAATTGCGGCGGAGTGGCGACTTCAATTTTAGATTCTAACTCTGGTGAAAAGATCAATCCTTTTCTGTCTGACATCCATTTCAGGTCAACGTTGTAGTAATGTGCTTCCATTCTGTTTTTTTTCTTTAATTATTTAATTTCTTCAAAACTGATTTCTTCAACTTCATTTACGGATACGGTTTTGTGCCTTGGGGTACATTCATTGTTGGCACAGCATCCTTTATTAAAAATAACCTGGTAGAGTAGCAATGCAGCTATAAACCCGATTAACTTATCGTTTGTATGAAAAAACTGAGCAACCATTATGGATCCCATTCCCAAACGTAAAAATCTCATCAGATTCCAGCCTTTTAATAAAGTTTCTTTCATCATTATAATTTGTTTTGAAGGCTGCTCCAACCACCTCCGTTATAAACATTGGCATATCCATTTGATTTAAGAATACTTTTGGCTGAGGCGCTACGCATCCCGGATGCGCAACACGTAATGATGGTTTTGTTTTTATCTTTTAGTTGTGCAAGATTTTTGCTCAACTGATCCACAGAGATATTGATGGAACCTTTTATGTGCCCGCCTGCAAATTCAGATTTGCTGCGCACATCCAGGATTATAGCACCCTCTTTTACCAAAACCGCAAAATCTGCTGCCGGTTTTATTCCGAATAATTTCTTTATTGCATTAAGCATTTTTCAATTCTGTTTGTTTGGCCATTAAGTTATTTACATCCAACCATGAACCGCCATTTATACAATCAAGGCCTGACTGTGCTAAAAAGCGCTGCGCCTGTCCACTCCGGTTTCCGGATGCGCAACATAGAATTAATGGTGCCTTCATTAATTTTAATTCCTCCAGACGACCAGGAATTTCCTGCAATGGAATATTTATAGAATTGGCAACATGTCCACCTGCAAATTCTTCAGGGCTGCGGACATCTATTATGGATGCCATCATAGATGGAATCGTTTGTTTAGTATTCATTTACTTTTTTTGAAAATATTTAAAAATAACCCTCCCGAAACAGCGCCATATAGCGCACTGTTAAAGGGTTTTGATGTTATCATGCATGCCCCGGTTTTGCAACCTATATAATAGTAATACAGGAAGCCGAAAATTGAACCCAAGACAGCTCCGGTGATTATAAACTTATAAGTACACAGGAATTCTTGCAGCGGTTTATTCATCAACTAATTATTAGGCTTCTTTTTTGTTGAAAAATTAAATGGCTTGTAAAGCTGACAAAAACCAACCAGGCTTGTCAGTACAAATATTACTGCCAGAATCAGCAGAATAAT
>DLGS01000064.1 GCA_002482815.1 Bacteroidetes bacterium UBA7688 | reverse complement strand
GTTGTAGTGATTTTCCAGTAAGTCCCACTCGTCCTGAGGGGTCAGGTCGCGGTAATTTGGAACACGTTTATAACTATTGTGTGCTACAAGGTTCATCACATCCTCCTCCAGATTTGCACCTGTACAGGAAATCATGTGAATTTTATCCTGGCGGATCATTTCTGCCAAAGAAATACCTAATTCAGCGGTACTCATTGCTCCTGCAAGAGAAACCAGCATTTTGCCACCTTCAGTCAGGTGCAATTCGTAGCCTTTTGCAGCGTCCATCAGGGCTGCAGCATTGAAGTGGCGGTAATGATGTTCTATAAAATTTGAAACTGGTCCTCTCATTTTTTATGCTAAATATTATAAACGAAGTTGAATTTTATTTCGTTTCGTGAAAATGAACTTTTTGTGAATTAATCTTTCTTCTTAAACTTATTGATGGCATTGCGGGTAAAATCGCTCAAAACCAAACGTCCGCTGATAGCAGCACGTTCAACCAGTAATTTGTCCCAATCTTCAGTACCCTTCCAGAAAATCTTTTTCAGTTCAGACATCGCTTCAGGATTGCTGTGCGCCAATTTATCTGCCAGACGGGCAACGGCATCGTCCATTTCCTGGATTGTAGTGTGCACTTCTGCGTATAATCTGTTTCTTTTTGCCCACTCGGCGCTGCGCCACTCGGTAGCATCAATTGCCAGTTGAGAAAATGCGGAAGGGCCAACTTTCTTTTCCACCGCAGGACCAACAACAAAAGGACCTATACCTACAGCCAGTTCGCTCAATTTGATTGCAGCAGATTCTGTAGCTATAGCATAATCAGCTGCAGCTATCAAACCAACACCACCACCAACTGCCTTTCCCTGAACACGGGCAATAATCAGCTTATGGCAACGACGCATTGCGTTGATAACATTTGCAAATCCACTGAAGAATTTAGTTCCTTCCTCCAGATTGTTGATAGCAATTAACTCATCAAAGGAAGCTCCGGAACAAAACACTTTATCGCCCACACTTTTCAGCACGATAACCTTTACACGGTCATCGATACCAATATCATTAATCGTTTTGGCCAGATCTGTAAGAATCGCTGCAGGCAGGGAGTTACTGGCAGGATGATAGAATTCGATGGTTGCAATTCCGTGGTCGAGTGTAGAACTCACGTGACCTTCTTTGTGTTGCATTTTATTTGATTTTGTAATTATAAATAGTTGTTCAATTGTTACTTAATGCAAGCTTTCTGACCTAAAAGAAATGATTCCCAGTCTTCCAGCGTTTTTGCTTTCAATACCCGAGGGAACTTATTCATGGCTCCTTCTTTTCCTTTAAAGCGCATATAATCATAAAACACCTTACTTGGAATAATCTCAACAAAAATCTCTTTCAAAGCTGATGTTCGTTCTACCGCATAGTCATCATTCAATTCACAAAGCGTTTCATCCAAAATTTGCTTCACCACTTCAGCATCAATATTAGGATTATCTGTTCCAATATACCAGCGATGCGCAAAAAGGTCTTCGTATTTAAAACCGGCAACTGTGAATTCACGAATTGTTATATCCAGTTTTCGTGAAACGACATCGATAGCCTTGTTCATATTATCGACGGAAGTATGCTCTCCGCAAAGGCTGAGGTACTGTTTGGTTCGACCGGAAATGATAATTTCATATTCAGCCGCGTTGGTAAAACGAATGACATCGCCGATAAAATAACGCCAGGCACCGGCACAGGTACTGATCATCACAGCATAGTCCACACCTTCATTCACTTCATTGATCAGCACAGTATTTAATCCTTTTTTAGGATTACCATCTTCATCAAAATTCTCTTCATTAAAAGGAGCAAATTCAAAGAAAATATTGTTGTTCAACACAAGCTTAATACCTTGTTCGTTTGGCCTTGCCTGGAACCCAAATGAACCTTCGGATGCCATATAGGTTTCAATAAACGTAATCGGTTTGCCTAATAATTTATTGATACTTTCTTTATACGGTTCGAAAGAAACGCCGCCATGAATATAGACACTAAGGTTAGGCCAAATTTCGTGTATATTATCGACCTTATGAAACTTAATAATACGGTCCAGCACAATCTGAACCCAGGCAGGAACACCACAAATGGTGCCAACGTCCCAGGTTTTTGCTTTACGCACAATCAGTTTGATACGATCTTCCCAATTTTCTCTTTTAGAAATTTTGTTCCCGGGTTTGTATAATAAGTTGCTTACCCATTTCGGCATATTTTTGGCAGAAATACCGCTCATATCACCTTCGTAATGCTCGCCTTTCTCAAATAAAGTGGTAGTGCCGCCCAGCATCAGAATCCCTTTTTGAAATGCAGCATCCGGAACATTAAAATTAGCCATACTGTACAACTGTTTAAAGCCCATTTTTTTAATTGCTTTAATCATATCCTGTGTGACCGGAATTTGCTTGCTGGCAGACTCTGAAGTGCCGGAACTTAAAGCGAAGTATTTGACTTTGCCCGGCCAGGTAACATTTTCTTCGCCGGCAATACAACGATGCCACCACTCCTCATACATTTCATTATAGGTATGAAACGGAACGCGCTCGCGGAATGCTTTCATAAAATCAACCTCGTGTGCCAATATTTCATCGAAACCATAATGCTTGCCAAAAGAAGTATATTGACCTCTTTCCAGTAATTGCCGCAGCGTATGGCGTTGGTAGGTGATACCCGTAGCAACCGGCGGCGTAAATTTTTTACGAAGCTTTAATGAACGGGATATAAGGGAACCTAATAATGCCATTGTTATCTTTCTATTGTTTTTGATTTTAAAACAAGAGCGCAAAGGTAAAAAAACTTATGGCTTCAAAGTACTTTCATTTACTCGGGAGTTGTATTTAACATTGTGGCTTGAAATTTGATAATCTATAGTTTAAACATCATCCGAAATTGTATCATTCAAAATATTTATTCTTAATTACCGGACTGCTGTGCAGCATAATGTATTCACAATCTGCATTTTCGCAAAACAAAGCCTTGTACAATTGTTTTACCGGAATGCATGTTTATGAAATCAAACCAAACAAACAACAGGTATTTTTTGATACAACAGTAAGCGAACTTCTTAGCCTTTATAATGATAGCCTGAAAATAAAGACGGAGGAGATTGTAATCGAAAATGAGTTTCCGTTGTCAAAATCCCTCCCTGAAAGTACCTTAGGAAACTGGGTTACGGATGCTGCACTCCATATCGCAGGCAAAAACAAAAGAATTGATGCCTGTATTATTAATTATGGAAGCATTGGCAAAGATTACATTCCACCTGGTCCGGTTAGAAGGAAAGACTTCTACGAATTGATTCCGTATGAAAACAAACTGGTGCTTGTCAGTGTGAGTGGTAGTTTATTGAAGACAATCTGCGACAGCATTGCGCAAATAAACGGAATACCTGTTGCCGGAATTTCGTTTGTAATTGACAGCGGGAAAGCCACAAAAATCAAAGTGAAAAATCAGGAAGTGAACGATTATTTGTTATATACAATTCTGGTGAATGACTATTTACTAAGCAATCGGACTTTTGCACCATTAATTGGCAAAATGAATTTCCAATCCACCGGAATTTCGTTGCGGAATGCGCTGTTCCAATATACCGAATACTTAAAAAATAATGGATTGAAGATCACCTCAAATTTGGGAAACCGCATTACCTATGCAGAGTAGAAGAACATTTCTGAAACAAACTGGTACAGCAGGCGGATTATTGATCCTGGGCGCATTCCCATTCAGCAGCCTGGCAAAACAAGAGGTCATCAACGTTACTATATTGCATACCAATGACACCCAAAGCCAGATAGAGCCATTTGGAGCAGATGTCCCAAAATTTGAAGGAATGGGAGGAATACAGGCCAGAGCAGATTTGATAAAAAAAATCAGAGCAGAACAGGAACATGTTTTATTGTTCGATTCGGGTGATTACTTCCAGGGGAATCCAAATTTTGATGCTTTTGGCGGTGAACTGGAAATAAAATCCATGAACCTGATGGGTTATGATGCAGCAGGTGTGGGGATTCATGAATTTGACGGAGGAATTGAAAATTTCGCAAAGCAAATTTCAAAAGCAAATTTCCCGGTTGTTTGTTCAAATTATGATGGCATCAAAACATCACTTTCAAAGGTAATTCTCCCCTACACAATCATCATAAAAGCAGGAATCAAATTCGGCGTTCTGGGTGTTGGTGCAAAATTGAAAGGAGTTGTATCCGGTGATATTGGAGACCAGATCGACTATCTGGAACCGATAAAGAAAGCCAACGAAACTGCATCTCATTTGAAAAACAAAGAAAACTGTGATTTCATTATTTGCTTATCACAACTTGGCCTGTCCGATTTCAATTCAAATTCGATCAATGATAAAACCTTAGCAAAGGAATCAGAAAATATTGACCTGATCATTGGAGGAAACTCCCATACCTTACTGCAAAAGCCGCTCAAATATTTCAACAAAAAAAAGAGTGAAGTTTTAATTGTTCAGGCTGGTTGGGGCGGTACGCATTTAGGCCGAATAAATTATGCTTTTTCTACCAAAAAAAATATTTTATCGTCCAACGCCCAAACTGTAGAAATAGCGAAATAAAAAAATAAATTTTGATTTTTTTTTCAACAAAATGTTAGCAACTTCGTCCACCGCAGTAAGAAAAAATAAAGTGTTCTTCTTTATGGCTGACTACTGAAATGCTGACCAGCAAAGGGATTCCGAATACAAAAGAACTACAGAATACGCATACTACAAATGACTGAAAAGCAACACTCACATATTACCTCTCACGTAGAAGAAGCGGTTGCCGCCTGGCAAAAATGCTTGTCCATCATACAAGATAATGTGAACGAACGCGCCTTTCATACCTGGTTCGACCCGATTCGTGCAGTAGCGCTCGAAAACTTCGTGTTGACACTACAGGTTCCCAGTCAGTTTTTCTACGAATGGCTGGAAGAGCATTATGTAGATTTACTGGGAAAAACAATCAAAAGAGTTTTAGGAAAAGACGGCGGACTGGAATACCGCGTGGTAATGGTGGATGGCAATTCTGCACGCAATGGTGGAAAGAATAGCGTGATCAACATGCCTGGCAGTACCTCCCAGCGACCAGCCGTTGGAAGCAATATGGTTGATTTGCCTTTGCATATCAAAGACCCGATGAATATCAAAAACCCCTACTCTATTCCGGGGTTGAAACGCACGGTCATTGATCCGCAATTGAACCCCAACCTCACATTTGACAACCTCGTGGAAGGCGACTGCAACCGTGTAGCACGTCTTGCCGGCATGAATGTGGCTCAAAAGCCCGGAGCAACTTCTTTTAACCCACTGGTTATTTTTGGAAGTACTGGTTTAGGAAAAACACATATTGCACAAGCCATCGGAAACGAAGTGCGCAGATTGCACAGCAATAAAGCAGTATTGTATGTCAGTGCCGAAAAATTCATTAACCAGTTTATCGACCATTCTAAAAGTGGCGAAGTGAACGATTTCATTCACTTTTACCAACTGATAGATGTGTTGATTATTGACGATATTCATATTTTCACTACTGCACCAAAATCACAGGAAGTATTCTTTGCCATCTTCAATCATTTGCACCAGGGCGGCAAGCAGATTATCTTAACCAGTGATACACCACCAAAGGATCTGGAAGGAATGCAGGAAAGACTGTTAAGCCGCTTCCGCTGGGGATTAAATGCAGATATTCAGGCGCCTGATTTTGAAACAAGACAGGAAATCCTGAAAATGAAAATGAAGCAGGATGGAATGGAACTGACTGACGATGTGGTCAAATACATTGCTTTCAATATTCAGAACAATATCCGCGACCTCATTGGTGCTTCGATTTCGCTGTTTGCGCAGGCAACACTGAACAGAAAAGAAATTGACCTTGATGTGGCCAAACGTGTGATGAAGAATCTGGTGAAGATGAACACACGCGAGCTGACTATCGAAAGCATTCAAAAAATGGTGTGTGAACATTATAACATTCCTTACGACAAATTACTGGTAAAGACCCGTAAACGTGAGATTGTACAGGCACGTCAGATAACCATGTTTTTAGCTAAAAAATTCACGAAGAGTTCCCTGAAAAATATTGGAGAACACTTTGGCGGATTCGACCATACAACCGTTATTCACTCCTGCCAGACGGTAGAAGATTTGATGGATACCGATAACGAATACCGTGAAAAAGTATCCGAGCTGCAGCAAAAAGTGCATATGGCCAGTATCTAGAAAAAATATTTTATCATAAAAATCCCTTTCCAGCAAATCTGTAAAGGGATTTTTTAATGAATGACCTTTACCTTTGCGGGAATTGTGGTGAAAAGAATATTTCATATTGTTGTAGTAAGCTTCCTTTCAGTGCTCCTGATTTTCGGATCAAGCGCAAAGGAATTTGTGCATTTATTTGCCCAACATGAAGATACAGTTCATAATCCGCATCATATCTGCCCAGAAGGTGAAGCACATGTTGAACAGGAGCATCACCACTGCTCATTTCTCCATTTTGTATTAGAACCTTATGCAAACGATGCTTTTATTCCCAGGATAATCACTTGCGTAGCCTCTGATTTTCTCCGGGAAAACCAAACCGTTTCTTCAAAATTCATCCCCAGGTCAATTGATCAGACCAGCTTACGTGGACCACCGTCAATAATACTAATCAGACTGGTTTAGTAATTCGCAAATCCACCGGATTTGTGCTTCCTCATTTATTCTTATTTATAAACGAATATGCTTCGTTATCTTTTCATCACTTCGGTGATGATATTGCTGTATGTGCCTGCAAAATCACAGGATTCCTGCAAGATGGCTGTAAAACTTTCACTACTTGAATCGCATACGAAAGAGCCACTTAGTGATGTAATTTTATACATTACCGAAACCAGGCAAAATGCGCTGACAGATGAAAATGGCAGTGTGTTCCTGGATAATTTATGTCCCGGTAAATATCACATCCATATTCATAGCTACGAGACTGCCGATACGACCCTGCTTGTTCATTTAGAAAAAAGTGGAACCACCAAATTGTTCATAAACCATTCCGAACAATTACTTCATCTGGTAGAAGTTCACGACAAAACTGAAAAAACTGTTATTCAAAACAAAGAATCCCTGAGTGCAACTCAACTGGGGGAAAACAGCGGTAAAACAATCAGTGAACAATTAAAAAACATTAATGGAGTCAATACACTGAGTAATGGTGGAACTATTTCAAAACCTGTCATCCATGGCCTTCACAGCAACCGGATTCTGATGCTCAACAATGGAATCAGGCAGGAAGATCAGCAATGGGGCTCGGAACATGCACCCAATATTGATCCTTTTATTGCCAACCAGATAACAGTGTTAAAAGGGGCCGCAGGCGTGCGTTATGGTACTGATGCCATTGGAGGCGTCATTCTCGTTGAACCGGCAGCTGTCAGGTCAGAAAAAGGTTGGGGTGGTGAAATAAATCTGGGAGCATTCAGTAATAACAAAATGGGGGTGGTTTCAGGCATGATGGAACACCGGTTTGCAAAAACACCTGAAATGTCCTTCAGGCTTCAGGCTTCAGTAAAGCAGGGCGGAAATTACAGGATACCGGGATATTGGATTGCTAACACAGGAGTGCAGGAAAGGAACTTTTCCGGAACATTTGCCTACCAGAAACCACACAGTGGTGCAGAGATTTTCTTTAGCCGCTTTGATAATACAATTGGAATCTACAGCGGGTCTCATACAGGTAGTGAACAGGATTTGAAAAATGCCGTCAATAGTGACAAGCCCCTTATTGCATCTGGTTTTACCTATAAAATAGAACGACCGAGGCAAGAGGTCAGCCATCATTTATTGAGGGTTAAAGGCACCCAGGATAATCGTTTAGGAGTATGGACGGTGTTGTATGCTTTTCAAAATAACTTCCGCCAGGAATACGATGTTTTGAGAGTAGAAAACGGGAAACCACAATTGAACCTTACGCTGAATACCCATAGTATCAACTTGAATCTTGACCACAAAAGAATCAGAAACCTGAGCGGACAGATTGGAATTGATGGTGTTTATCAGCATAACACATTCAAAAACGGTGACCGGATATTTATTCCGAGCTATTACGCCTATTCCACCGCTGCCTATGCAATCGAGAGGTATACAAAAATGGCTTGGACAACTGAAGCAGGTGTTCGTTTCGATTACAAACATTTCGACTTGTATAATCCTGAAGGAACACAACTAAAAAATGTCCGGTACCTGTTTGATTATAAAAACCCTTCCGCCACGCTTTCCATCAAAAACAAAGTCAATAAAAGAATGGAATGGAACGCAACGCTGGCAAATGCATGGCGCGCACCACAGGCATCTGAACTCTTTAGCGCGGGTTTCCATCAGGGAGGAGCACGCATAGAAATCGGAAATAAAAATCTGAAACCAGAAGCGTCCTACAGCCTCAACTTAGGTGGAAAATATCAAATAGAAGACAAGCTAAATATCGACATCGCATTGTATACCCAATTCATACAGAATTTCATTTTCCTCAGTCCCGGAGCAGATGTTTTGACCATCAGAGGCTATTACAAAACCTTCAATTATGTGCAGACAAACGCACAATTGACAGGAACAGACTTAGCAATCAGTTATAGCTGGAACAAATACTTTAATAGCAATGCTCAACTTTCCCTTTTACGGGCAAGAGACAGGAATAAAAAAGACTGGCTCATCCTGATGCCATCTGACCGGCTTTCAACAGGATTGAAATACACAGTTGATTTGAATGAAAAACTAAAGGATTGTTTTATCGGAATGCAGGGCCAGTATGTATTGAGACAAACCCGCATACCGGAAAACTTTGACCAGATTGATTATCCCAGGCCGCCTGCCGCTTATTTTCTGCTCAACGCCGAAGCAGGGTTACAGTTTTCACTCCGGCACCAACCTGTTTTTTGCAGCATTTCAGCGAGTAATTTACTCAACACCAAGTATCGCGATTACATGGATATTTTCCGATATTTTATTGATCAACCAGGTACAAACATTGCATTAAGAATGCGTGTACCTTTTAACTAACAAGATTTATAAACTTAAAAAAATGAAAAAAATGAAAAATCAAATAATCAAAACAGCATTTATTGCTATAGCTTTTACCACTACCATCTCTGCATGTAAAAAAGATGAAAATGCTCCAATTCCTGATGAGCAGGAATTAATTACAACATTAAAAATCCAGCTCAGTAATTCAAGTAAAGGTTTTATGAAAACCTTTGTCTATAAAGTTGAAAATGGTTTCGGCAGTGGGTCTGGCGGGACAATACAAATAGACACGATAAAACTTGAACCAGGTGTAATCTATGACGCTATCTTGTCTGTGCAGAATGAAAAAGCTACGCCGGCAGAGGACATAACGAATGAAATCCTCGAAAAAGACGATGAACATCTGTTTGTTTTTGACTCCACACCATCATCCGGAAATGGTTCTGTAGCAGTAAGCGATGGTAGCAAAGACAAAAATGGGGCACCACTTAATCAAACCTTCAAACTTACCACAGGTAGTTTAGGTAAAGGTAAATTCGGCATTCAATTGATGCATTTACCCACTAATAAAGCGGGAACAACTCCATCGGCTGCAGGTGGCGAGACTGACCTTGCTGTTAATTTTCCGGTGGTGATAGAGTAATTCGTTTGAAAAGAATCTATAAGGGAGCTACAATGTAGCTCCCTTATTATTGAACCGCATCTAATTTATCCAAATGGGACAGTAATTTCTTCTGATAATTATGGAGGTGATTCTTTGATATATTGATTCGGGTCTTAAAAGCTAATTTATAATCTGCCATCGGATAATTTCTTCCTTTCCATTTCTTCCTCCATTTCCAATCAGTCAGTTGCATCAATGACTTATTTAAAAAATCGGAGCTAAACCACTGAATAATTTTATTAGCAAAAAAGGGATTTGTTGTCAGAGGTTTATTAGAAGAAGGTGCGGAATTTGGCAAATTATCTTTCACCCAAAAATCGTTTGCGGCCATTAATAAAGAATAGTAATTCGATTCATCTACAACAGGTATCAAAGTGCTTAACTCAATAGCAGTAAAAAAATTCTGCTCTTCAATTTGCATTGCTGTTTCATCAACAAAGTAATTCATACAATACCAATGTTGTGAACCTTTAATAAAACTCAATTTCTTCATCAGATGCAATAAACTCCTGCAAATCCAAAGCCTGTTTTTTTCAGTAACGATAAAGAAATCAATATCTGCCTTTTCTGAGGCAAAACCTTTGGAAATGGAGCCTGTCAAACCAACAAATTTCACAAACGGGAAACGGCTGAGCATGGCTGCAGATTTTTTAATTCTATCTGAAAGCATTTCGCATCGTGCTTCTCCGGCCAGACGTTGATGTATCAGATCTTCAATAGAGCGTAATGCATAAAATTTATCCAGCGAAAAAATTTTGCGATGCACCAGCAAATCATTCAAAGCGATTTCTACTTCAGATAATGAAGTTTTGCAAGAACAAAACCTAAAAATCTGCTCTCCTGTTAATGGATAATTAAAGTAGTCGAAATATATCAGGACCTTTAGTATATCTCTTTTTTGTGTGTCTTGAACGTTCATCATCTAGCCTGCAATTTCAGGATTTGGAAACAAACATTTATAAGCATCCAAAGTTTTGGAAGCCGCAATTTCCCAATTGTATTCAGACATAATTTTTTCCCGCATAATATTATTCAAAGGTGCAGATGCAGCAAGATTAACTGCCCGAAAGATACTGTTTTCATCATCAGGCGAACAATACCAGGCGTTACCATTAAAATAATCCATTACATCGCCCTTATCACAAACAACAATGTGAGCACCACAGCTTGCCGCTTCGAGACTGGACAGGCCGACAGTTTCAAACCAACTTGGCAAAACGTGCACCTTTGCCTTTTGGTAATACTGTATCAGATGAGCATGCTCTATATTTTCAATAAAACGAACATTACTTCCTGCCATTCTTTTGCACTCTTCATAATAACCTTTGTGATTTGGAGACGGATTCCCGATTATTACCAGCTCATAGCCCGTATTATTTAACGCTTTGATCAGGTTAAGCTGATTTTTTCGTCCTTCAATTCTGCCAACACACAGCACAAGGTTTTCCTGCCGCTCATTGTTGGAATGATGAAAAATATCGAGATCAACACCGCAGGGAATGATATGTGCAGCACCGGAATAATGAAAAGCCTTTTCGATTCGTTTTAGTTCAGATCGGGAGTTTGGTAAGATGGAAGCGCACTTTTTCAGAATATATTTCATCGAAGCGTTGTGCCCTTTCAAAATATACTTCCAGCTATTTATTTTTTCACCGTTTCTTACATAACGGGCTATACATTTTAAGTATTCTATTCTAGAAGAAGAAAAATTCCTGGCAATAAATCCTTGTATTCCGGTTCTGTTTTTACGCTCATACTCCTGAAGGTCAAGATGTATGGGTGAAAGGAAAAATGGGATACCCGACTTATCAATATGATTTAAAATATCAGCCGGACGGGTAAGATTAAAATAATGCAGCAGGTCAAATTCCTGGTATGGAATCGTCTCATTTGTTGTGAAAACCCTGACTGTATTTCCTAATTTACGAAGATATTTAGCTGTCATTTCTATTTGCACAGTATCTCCCCCAGGTGAGGAAAACAAAGTGCTGCGCGCGACAAATGCGATGTTGAAAATTTTACTACTTTCTGGTTTCATTGGTTTTTTCCTGAAAATTATACTTATCAAAAAGGACAAAAGCTTTCGAAAAAACCAAAATCCATAGGGTCCACTCAATTAAATTATTAAAATAACTGCCTGTAAATTGATACAGGAACAAAAATATAAATAACGAGAATCGAAAGATATTGGATTGAACCTTCGTTTTAAAAAACAGCCATACCTGCAAACCGATTCTGATAATTAAGCCAATTATCCCATAAACAATTAAGGTATCAGCACAGGCATTCGGGACCCTGATGTCAGCAACATTTCCTGAATATTTGTAATAATTCAACAGCAGGCTTTTGCCCATAATTTTAAATTGTCCGGGACCTATGCCTGTCCACCAGCAATGATATTGCTGAAGTGTTTTTCCTGCCAGTACAAACGATTCGAAGGTTCTTCCCCTGGCTGAAGTATCCTTTCCGGAAACAATATTTTGCAAGCGGAGAAAGACAACATTATCCTTCCAAAACCAGTACAAAGCCAGAATAATACCGGTAATGACAAATAATGCCAGCATAATCTGTATAAAATGCCGGGTTTGAAAAAACAGTTTACGATAATACACAAAACATATAAAAACAGTAGCAATCAAACCGGAACAAACTCCCATTGAAAAGGATAAGAGCAAAGGCAATACAAGCAATAGCAGAAACGAAAAATTAAGCAGTTTTTTAAACAGGAAATAATAAAAGAAAAAGTAAAGAAAGAACGGGCTCAATATCAGCGAATAAATGGATGCTTCCGAACTAAGCATTTTCAGGCGGGGTATAATCCCACTGCCAGCCGTAATGGGTATAAGATACCAAAAAACTGAGCGGACTGAAGGAATCAAATATGTTGCCAGTGCTAAAAGAACCAAAATGAAGTTCAAATAAATAATCTTTTTGAAAAGATTGTTTAAGACATCATCGCTTGCCCGCTGAAAGTAAATCCAGACATTTGTGAGGAACACAATATTTAAAAAAATCAACAAGTTCGAGCGCCAGTAATCTCTGTAAATGATTGGTTGGGATTTATGAATCAGAAAATATGAAACGATAAAAATGAAAAAAATAAAGAAAGGTAGAATAACCCTGTTTCTTAAAGCATTGAACAAAAAGAATGGTGCCAACAGGCTTGTATAATATAATCCGTTCGGCAGCATAAATACGTTAAAAAAAACGTACAGATAGGCTACCAACAGCGGTATATTATATTTCCTGGTATTATTTAGAAACATCTCTATAACTCATTCAATCTTGAAAATACATACATGGAAAATGAGGAGAATAAACTTAAGATGCTCTCCCGGTAAAAGATTGCTTTATGCTGTTTTGTTTCAGGAAATCGATTCCTGCTAGAAAAAACCAAACAATTAGCAAGCATATTATTGAAAGGATAAGTGCTTTTTTTATACCGGAACCGTTAGAATGGTTAGAAACAGGAGTAAGACCGTAAACCTTTTCAACAGTTTTATACTGTTTCAGATAATAATCAATGTCAGCCAGAAAAAAAGACATTGAATCAGATAGTTTATAAATATCGACTACTGAATTATTTTGCTGGGACATTTCAATATGGTTACTTCCCAATAGATAAGACTGCCTGATTACTTCCTTTAGAGAATCTAATTTCTGTAATTGTTGTTGATAAAAATTAGCTCTTGAATTCCATTTCGCTCTTTGTCTTGCAGTAGTTCGGACGGACAATTCATTATTATTCAGGTAATTTAGCAAACCATTTTCCATAGATGCTTTGACCACGGTATCCAGTAACTCCACATCAACATAAAATGGGGTTTTATTTAAGGAATAATCCTCTTCTAATCTACCTAATGCTACAGTTTTCCCCTTAATAGAAACAACTTCTTTTGCATCCTTTTCAGAAATCCCAAGCAAAGCACCAACTGAAGCGTATGATTTATTTTCGAGCATCAGGTCTAAATGACTTAGCATCTCACCAAAAATTCTGGAATTATTATCATTGTAAACACAGCTCATCCGATACTTTACAAGCTTTTGATTATTTTTAAAGTATAGAAAAAACAATGCGAATGCAGCTGCAAAAGTGGCCAGCAAAATCATGATTTTCCTTTTGGCAATTGAAAAAAGAAAAGATGTTCCATTGATCAAAAATGAAAAGAATGAACGCATATATTGCGCTAACTCGTTGGAATTTAATTCGTATGGTTCCTGGGGCATTATTGGTTTTTTACAAAAAGAAACTGGTTGTCTACAAAAATAAGTTTTAAGATAGAATTTCAATAAAATAACGGTATCCTAGACGAAATCATTTTAAAACTGCAATACATTATTGAGTTTGTTTTTAATAATCACTCCAGTCCGACCAAAGGGATTTGAAATCTTTTCTTGATAACTTTGACGATATAACATGAAACGAATTTTATTTACCCACTCTTACTTTTTGCAATTTGATCCGAAGCAATGGGAACAAATGCAGCCGTATGCCCCATTAGGTACTATATATGCGGCAGCACTACTTCGAGAAAATAATTTTGAAGTCGGATTGCATGATGTAATGTTTCAAAACAAGCCGGAGAGTATTCTGGAAAAAATTGAGACATTTAAACCGGACATTTTGGTAATCTATGATGATGGCTTTAACTACCTGACCAAAATGTGTCTTACCAATATGCGTGAAGCTGCATACCAAATGGCACAAATTGCAAAAGCAAATGGTTGCATCACGATTGCCGCTTCATCTGACTCAACCGACCATCACAAAGAATATCTGAATAATGGTTTGGATTATGTAATTCTGGGGGAAGCAGAACAGACATTACTGTCTTTGTGCCAATCTGTCTTTTCAGATAATTTCAATCCAAAAGCTATATCAGGCTTGGTTTTTCGCTCAGAAAATGAATTTATAAATTCAGGTAAAAGATCAGTTATGACTGATCTTGACAGCTTACCTTTTCCTGCATGGGATTTGGTAAATGTTGAACAATACCGGAATAACTGGATAAATAAACACGGCTACTTTTCTATCAATTTTGCCACAACCAGAGGCTGCCCCTATAAATGCAATTGGTGTGCAAAACCCATTTATGGGAACAGGTATAATGCCCGCACGCCGAAAAATGTTTTTGATGAAATAAGCCTTCTGCACCAGCGCTACCAATTTGATCACATCTGGTTTTGTGATGACATCTTTGGGTTGAAACCTGGTTGGGTAAAAGAATTTGCATCCTTATTAAAAGCAGAAAATCTAAAAATCAGATTTAAAATTCAGTCCAGAGCAGATTTGTTGCTGAATGATGAGCAGGTAAAACCATTGGCAGATGCAGGTTGCGAAACAGTGTGGATGGGAGCAGAAAGTGGCTCTCAAAAAATACTGGATGCAATGGATAAAGGAACAACTGTGGAGCAAATTGAAAAAGCCACAAAAATGCTACGGGAGCAAGGTATTGAAGTTGCCTTTTTTATTCAGTTCGGGTATCTTGGGGAAACAAAAAAAGATATAGGGCTTACGCTGGAAATGATAGAAAATTTCAAACCTGATATTATCGGCATATCCGTTTCTTACCCCTTGCCCGGCACTTCCTTTTTTGAAAAAGTCAAAACGGAACTTGAACACAAAAGCAACTGGACTGACTCAGATGACCTGGCA